>JALORD010000414.1 GCA_025459145.1 Pirellulaceae bacterium
GACCGAGTTGTGCCTGGAGCTCGACGGCCTATTGAGCGAGCCGGTGCGGCCCGAACACGAAGCGCTCGCCCATCTACCCGATTGCTTGTCAGGACTCGGCCCCTCGGCCCGCGAAGCGATCGAGCTACGCTATGCCAGCGGTCTGCGGATGGCGGAGATCGGTACGCGGATGAAGCGGAGCGAAGGGGCCGCCAAGCTCCTGGTGCATCGGGCTCGCGAGGCCCTCCGCAGCTGTCTCGACGGACGGGTGAAGGCGACGACATGACGAACGAGCAGCTGATCGAATTACTCACCCTGAAGACTCCAGAGGAACTCACTCCGGAAGAAATCAACCTTTTGCGCAGCCGCCTGGCCGAGTCCCCTCAGCTGCAGCAGGCGCTGGCTGGGCAACTTGAGCTCGATAGTCAATTGTCCGCGGCCCTGGCGCAAGTTGCGTTGACTCCGGACGACATCATCCGCCGCGCCCGCCAGAAGGCTGCTTCGCCGATCTCGAGCATTACCCTGGCAGGGATTCTGCTGGTCGTACTTCCGCTGTTAGTTCTCATGGGCGCCGTCTTATGGCAGGCGGCCAACCAGTCGCGAAACGTTGCCGATAACCCAACGAAGCCGCAAGGCAGCGCTGCGGAAGTTCCCGGCGAGGACCTACAACGTATCGATGCCGAGGCAACAGCCTCCGACGCCCCGGCGAGTTCGCCGCCCCCCCAGGAACGGCCTAATCCGCTCGCCGAAGCGATTCGCCAAGCGCAAGGCAAGCCCACTCGGGAGCCAATCCCAGAATTACGCAGCCCGAGCCAACCGGCACAGCCCGAGTCGCAGCCGCCAGTTGCCAATCCGCCGGCTCCACTGCCGCCCCCTTGGCAAGCAGCGCTCGACCCAGCCCAACCTGCCGTGCGCTTCCGCGATGTCGCCTTTGAGCCGTTCGACACTCGTAAGACCATGCCGCAACGGGACGATCTGCGGCAATGGTTCACGGAGATTCCCGGGCAGCGGCTGGAAATCCGCAGCCACGAAACGCGCCGCGGACCGTGTGCCCGGCTCGACGGAATCGCACGGCTGGCGTCCCCTTGGCCGGAAGGCGTGGTTTGGCGGCTCTCTCTCGAGGATCATAATCGCCTGCAGGTCCATATCTACCACGGCGAGCAGGGAGCGACTTTCGTCTACTATGCCGATCAGAATGACCGCTGGACGGCTTATGCCACAACGCGTTCGGCGGGTGAGCCCCGTCCCAGTAAATGGGCCCAAACCGGCACCGACGACGATCGCGGCCGCCGCACAGAACTGCGGCAGGGAGGACCGCTCGAGTTTCGCTTTGTCGATGGCGAAATCGTACTCAGCCGGGGTGACATCGTGCTCACCAGTGCCCCGCTGGCGGGCCCTCCCACCGACGTCGTGCTTGAAGGACGCGCGGTATTAGAAGGAATTTCGCTCGTGCGGACGGAGGGCGCCCCGGAACGCCGGCCGGCGCCTGGAGAAGCGGTCGACGTGCCGCCGCCGGCCGACTGGAACTGGCAATTAACGCGTCCCGAAATCGGCAAGATTGAAAAGCTCTCAGCCGGCGGCCTGCGTTTCTCCACATCGAATGCGTCAGAACGGGCACATGCCTTCGCCATGTTGCCCGAGGACAGAGTGATGGGCCTGGGCCTACACGAAGTCGTGTTCGAACTGGAAACGATCGAGCCGGGGGCGGGAGTCTACCTGGCCTATGACGAGGGGCGGGCCCACGAAGTGATCCGATTTGTGCGCGATCGCCGCAGCCAGCAACTCGTCGCGGTGCTCCGCGGTTGGGACGACGAATGGGAGCGCGACTTCGATCCGGCGACCGAGCGGCCCACGGCATTCGTTCCGCCGCACTGCTGGGTCAAGCTGCTCTACGGCTGCGGCAATCTCCGCTGGTGGATCAGCGCCGATGGCGTTCACTGGGCGCAGCCCGAAATGGCTCACGACGGCATCCGCCCGCAGCCGGTGGGGATCGGCCTTCAACTGGTTGCCAAACGGCCCGATATCGGCGTCACCGTCAGGAGTATTTCCGTCCGCCGCCTGGCCGCACTGACGTCGCTGGCCGCCCACGATTTGCTCCCGCGAGGCAAAGCCGTGACGACCGCCCCCACACTGGGCGCGTGGCTTGCCGAAATTCTTCCGCAGCAGCCCGCCGACATCTCATCCGCCGATTGGCGGCGAGCGTGCGCCGTCCGTTCGCTTGTGGCGGGGATGCATCGTGACCAAGCGTATCCGCTGCTCGAAGCGCTGCTCGATGAACTGCCCCAGCGGGATCTGCCGATCGACCAGCAACTGGCCATTCTCGAAGAAGCATCGCTCGTCTGCCGCGATCTGCGTGATGGGGGGACGATGCGCAAGGGAATCCCGCGGCGAATGCAGGAGGCGGGTCTGGCCGCCGCCGATCGCGAAGGGCGCTATGCCTGGTCGGCTGTGCGGTTGCCGATGATGTCGAGTCCCTGGGCGACGCATCTGGTTTCGCCGCTCGAACTGGAGCGGATTATCCGCCTGGAATCGATCGAGCGGGCCTGCCGCGGCGATGCGGCCGAGTCGCTCGACTTTGTGCGCACTTTGCGGCTCTTTAACCAGGATCGCTACAGTCCACTCGTCGACTGGCTGCAGGCCCAGGCCTTGCGGCAGTTGCCCGGCGGCGCGGCGGGTGACAGCCGGACGCTGGTTAAGGAAGGTTGGCGGCCGCCACTGGTCGAAGAGTTGAGCAAGGACATCTACAACGCCACGACCGAACTCCAGTCGCTCCTCGATAGCGAAGCCTGGGATGAAGCTGCCCGGTCGGTCACGGCGCTCGATTCCCAGCGCTCGACCGGCGTATCGCCCTACTTGGTGGACCGAAACTTGCTCGTTTCGTTGCCGACGGCCGTTCGCCTAACACTCGAAGATTACCCGCAGGTTGCTTCGGCCCTGCGCGAAAACTTGAGTTCGCTCGGCCGACTGCGCGTCGGGCAAGCCACGGCTTCCGGAGATGCGGCGACCGTGCGTCTGGCGACCGTGCAGTTCGCGGGGACCGACGCAGCGGCTGAGGCTCACGCCTGGCTGGGCGATCGGGCCCTGGCTGGGGGAGCTTTTGAGCAAGCGATTCACGAGTATCGTCAAGCGAGCACCGAGTTACCATCGCTGGCGTCGCGCCTGGCACCGCGAATCCGGCTGTCCGCCGCGATGCTGGGACGCGATGAGGGAGAACCGGCAACCGCAGCGGTCGAGTTTCAAGGAATAGCGCTCGCTCCCGCCGAATTCGAAGCGCTGGTCGCCGAGATGCGCTCGCGGGGTGATGCCTCACTTCTGACGCCCGAACAAGTGAGCGACGCGGGAGCAGTCTCCTTAACGGTGCCGCGCAAATACGTGGCTCAAGTTCGCAGTCGGCTCGATGGTCCGGTGGGGGAGCGCCCCGAGGAAGAGGTGGGAGGCCGACGGACCAACCAGTTCCGCGTCCCGTGGGCCGACCGTCAACTGGCGACGGTCCGGGAGGGGGACATTCTGTACGTCAACAATCGGTTTCAGGTGGCGGCCTATCATTTGTCTGATGGCCGACGGCTGTGGCAGAGCGAAGCGCCGCCCGGAGCCATGCAGCGAGCGCAGGAATGGACCCTCACGGCGATGCGCCCCCTCGTCACACGGGAGCGGATCTTTGCGCGGCAGCTCTATTCCGACAACCCGCAGCTTGTCTGTTGGGACAAAACCAACGGGAAACGGATCTGGACGCGTGGTGCGCCGGGAGAGGAGTTTTTCGTCTCCGATCCAGTCGTTGTGCAAGGGCAACTCGGCGCGCTCAGTATCGGCATCCAGCAGCAGCAAGGGCAGCTCCGCTGGAACACGTTCGATCCGCTCACAGGAGAGCTGCTCGCGCAGCAGAATCTCGTGCGGCTGCTGAGCACTTGGGGCAAGCGAAGCTGCTGCGAGGTGACGGTCGTCGATGACGCCGTGGTCGCCGCGCTGGGAGGAATTACCCTGTCGCTCGATGCGGCTGGCAACCTGCGGTGGGTTCGGCAGCACGTGGTTGTACCGGCCGACGAAGATCCGCAGTGGGTGCTGCAGCAGTTTGCGCCACCCCTGGTGGCCGGGGGGCGAATGTACGTCGCGCAGCCAGGCGTACGAACGGTCGACGCGCTCGATCCGACAACGGGCCGCCAGCACTGGAGTGCCGTTCTTCCCGAAGTGCTTGGGATCGTAGGTCTCGCCCTTCCCGCGGCCGCCGATGGTCCGCCGCGGCTCATCGTGCGAACCGAGCAAGACCTCCGGGGACTCGACACCGAATCCGGCGCGACCATCTGGCGATTTCCAGTCGCCGAGCTCACCAGCCACCAACTCGTCGACGAGCGGGCATTGCTGTTGGCCGTGCGGCAGCGCCGGGATGAGCAGTCCGATCAATGGAACATTCGGTTCATCTGGCTCGATCCGGCGACGGGCGAGGCAGTGGCAACTTGGGTGCTCAACGATCTGGCCGATAGCGACCCGCGCCTGGGACCTCTGATTCCTTACAAGGACCGCCTGTTTGCCTTTTTCGGCCGCGGCCAGCACGACGCGAGGCGCGATTTCGTTGAACTTATCCCAGCGGGCGATGCCGATCCGCCCACGCTGCTCAGGGCTGCTAGCGATCCATGGCTCCAGAGAGTTCCCCACCATTTGACGGCCGCAGCTGCCACAGTCTTGCCCGCCTGGCAACTATGGAGTGGCGAAAGTGGCGACCGAACGGGCATCGTTTCGGACATTCATGGCCAGCACCAGGTTCTCGGCGTCCGCTCGACCGGCGCCTGGCCGATTGTGCTGGGTCGCGAGGTTGAAACAGCCGATTCGCCAGCGCGGCTCCGTCTGCGTCTGGCCACCGATGGCGGACAGACTTGGAAGGTGGAAGTCCGTCTGGGCACGCGGCTCATCGCCGAGGTCGAAATCACCGACGCCTCGCA
>JALORD010000060.1 GCA_025459145.1 Pirellulaceae bacterium
TACGCCCACAACAACGACCATGCTCCCCTGATCGCCGCGGCCCTCGATCAGTTGCTCGGAGGCTCGGTCGACGATGTGACGAATATGTAAGTGGACACAAGTCGGCTCGCGTTCTGGTCGTCTACTGTCGTGCTGTTGCCGGAGAGTCCTCGTGCTCCATTCGACCCGTGTGACCATTCCGACCCTCGTGCGGATCAAGCCCGGCGCCCTCGCGCGGCTGGGGATCTACCTTGGCCGGGGGCAACATCAGGCGGTGGCCCTGTTTCAAAGTGCGGGCCTGTTGCCCGAGATCTCGGGCGCCGTCCACGACAGCTTCCGCTCGGCCAACATTTCGGCGGTTCGCTCGGTCGACGTGAGCCAGAACGACTTTGAGTTTGCCGTCGCGCAGTTTCGCGATCTGCCGGCCTCCGCGCGGGCGATCGTGGGCCTGGGCGGAGGCAAGGCGCTCGACGTCGCCAAGTATGTGGCCTTCCTGGCCCGATTGCCTTATTTCGCGGTGCCGACGTCGCTCTCGAACGACGGATTCTCCAGCCCGCAGTCGAGCCTGACGATGGATGGCAAGCGCAAATCGCTTCCAGCGGCGATGCCGCAGGGAGTCGTCGTCGATACGTCGACCTGCGCTCGGGCTCCTCGGAATCTGACGCTCTCCGGCGTCGGCGATCTGGCCGCCAAGTTCACCGCGATCCGCGACTGGAAGCTGGCATTCCATCATGCCGGCGAGCGCGTCGACGATTTTGCCGCCCTGCTGGCCGAGAGTTCCGCCCAGGCCTTTCTGGGCCGGCCGCTACTGGACGAACAGGGAATCCACCACTTGGCCACATCGCTCCTCGTCAGCGGCATCGCGATGGAAGTATGCGGCTCGTCGCGCCCGGCCAGCGGTAGCGAGCATCTGATCTCGCACGCTCTCGACGAAACCTCCGCCCGCCCACGACTGCATGGCTTGCAGGTCGGCGTCGCAGCGTACCTCGTCAGCCTGCTCCAGCAGAATCAATCCGAGGCGATCGGCAACATGCTGGAGCAGACGGGATTCTGGAACGAAATCGCTGCCGATCCGTTTTCGACCGCCGAGTGGCTTGAGGCCGTCCGCCGCGCGCCGTCGCTCAAGGAGAATTTCTTCACGGTCCTGTCGACTCGCGACACAATCACGGAAGTCGAGGCAGCGTTGCGGACGGACGTGTACCTGAAACGTTGCTTTGTGGAATAGACGACGCGCGGCGGATTCTTATCGTCGTCGTTCTGGACCGCGCGGACACTGGCAAGCTACTCCAGCCGTCCCCGGGCCACGAGCGGCCAGATGTCGTGCAGTTTGCCGTCCTCGAGCACATAAAACTGATTATGCAGGACCGTCGTTAGATCGGCGTATCCCGGAACGAGGTGCAATCGCTCGCCGATCGCCACGGGCGGAGCGTCCGCGGCAATCTCGAGTTGTCCATGCTCGGCGGAGAGCCTCCCCACCGTCACCCCTGCCCGATTCACGACCAGCGGCGTGCAAAACTCACCGTGAATCGACTTGCGTCCGGCGTCGAAAACGGCCCGCTGCGGCACTGGCCGGCTGACAACCGTCACCTGCAGCGTCAGGGCAAACTCGAACGATTCGATCTGGCACTTCTGCCGGTAAAAGGCATCCATGAAGATGAGCCCCCCGGCCTGCACTTCGGTGATTCCCGGCTGTGCCACGGCAAAGGGCAGCGAGCCTGTGCCGCCGCACGACACGATCGGACACGCCAGACCATGCCGCTTGAGCATCTCGGCATTCTCGGCCAAGAGGGCCAGGGCGGCGGCAATCTGCGTCCGCTTCTGGGCCTGATCTTCAACGAGAAGCAAGTGCCCCTCGTAACCCATGATTCCGACCAATTCGATTCCGGGCAGTTGGTCGATCGCCTGCGCTAGCGCCAGCGTGGCTTCGCCAGGAGCCGTGCCGACCCGGTCGAGTCCAATATCGACCTCAATGATCGCCCGCACGCGCAAGCCCGCCGCGTGCATCGCCCGGCTGATCGGCTCCACCTGCTCCAGGTGGTCGATGCAGATGATCGGATCGGCAATCCGCCGCACGGCGACAAGCCGCTCCACTTTCCGCTCGCCGACGAGCAGGTTGGCAATCAAGAGATCGGAAATCCCTGCAGCGGCAAAGACTTCGGCTTCGCCCAGCTTTGCACACGTGAGCCCGATCGCCCCGGCTTCGATCAGCCGGCGGCCAATGTCGGGCGACTTGTGACACTTGGCGTGCGGACGCCAGGCAACGCCATGCCGTTGACAGAGGGCCGCGGCTGTTGCCACGTTCGCCTGGAACTTGGCCAGGTCGAGACACAGGGCAGGAGTATCTAGCTCCGCGGCGGGAGTGCCAATCGCAGGGTAGGGAATCACAACCTGGGTGCCGAGGGGGGAGTAGGACTTGGGCAAATAGCCGCTGTAAGTCTATGCTGGGCGACGCGCAGAGCCAACGGGCAAAGTCTGTCGAACGGCCAAACGAACGGCCGAATCGTCCCGCGAAGAGGGAAACATGCCGATTCAAATCACCTGGAAACGGTCGCCGGCCGCGAGCGCCCTGCACGCGGCCGATTGCCAGAGCCGCGGACTGGCACTCGCCGATCCACGGCTGAGCGAGGCAATGGGAGCCCCGACCGCTCGGCTAAAAGGGGCGATTGAGGGGAGCGGCTCGCCCCCAGGACGGTTGTGGCGGCATCTGGCAGGCCTCGCAGGCCGGCTCGATTCACCGCGTCAGATCGCCGAAGTGGCCCTGGCGAAAACGATCGGCCGCGGCAATCGCTTCGAGGCGACGGTCGGCACGCTGGCCGACTGCCTGGCCGCGGTGCTGGCGGCCCAGCGAAGCGCTCTGCCCAGTCTCGACGACGAACTGGCGATGCGCGAACGTCCCCTGCGCGAACAGTGGGAAGCCCGCGGCCCGGGGATCCTGACGCACGTGGCGCAGCTCACCGAGGCGGGGCTTTACCCGGAACAGGCCGAAGTCCTGCTCGTGCATCCAGCACTGGGCGGGGGCGGCGCGGCCCACTTGCCGTACAACTCGGTCCGGATCGAGGCGGTCCTGGCTAATCCGCACGCCGACCTGCCGGAAGCCGTCCGGCTGGCGTGGCTCCTTGCGCAATTGAATCTGGACCTGCCCGCATATAGCGAAGAAGTCCCGGCCGATCGGCTGCCGCACGTCGCCCGGCTGGCAATGTTGCCGGCGGTCCTGCTGGCGGCGGAGCAGGTCGAACTCGTCCGCGGCGGGACCGACCTGATCCCGCGGGCGATTCAGGCTTGGCATATTGCCGTCCCGCCGGGGTTCGACGTCGCGGGAACGCTCCCCGAGTGGTGGGAGACCTACACCCTCGATAAACCGCCGTTTCGCGTGGCGTTGCACGCCCTCGACCAGATGCTGGCGGACTCGTAAAGCGACCAGCATCCTCTCGCGGTCGCCCGTTCAATCCGCTTAACAGCGAGACGGTCGTTCGGCTCGCGAAGCGCCGTTCATGACGCGAGGCGCACCGCGTCAGGCCTCGCGAACACTGTGCTCAGGCCGGCGAACAAGGGCAGTCCTGATGTCGCTGCGGAAACCGCCGATGTTTCAATCGGTGAACACTTTGTCAATCGTTGCGACCGCTCGCGCTAAGCGTGCTTAACATGGAAGCCTGCCCGCCGATCGCCTGCCGAAGCGCGTGGCCGCATTCACAAACCTTGACGATGCCAAGACTTAGCATCATTTTGATAAGAATTCTTCACGATCTATTTTGCGTTTGGTACGGATTGTGCAAATAATGGCGAACAGGCCGGTTCACTCGGTTGAACGGTTTGTGACGCAACTTTGATCGGTTCTGTGGGGCTGTTGCCGAATGTTGGCGACTTCCCTGCGATCCTACGCACCTGGAGAAACTCGCCGTGAAGAAACTACTTTCCCGCGTCTGGCACGAGACGGATGGCGTGCTTTCCTTCGAATGGACGATGCTCACCAGCCTGCTCACGGTGGGAGTCGTTTCGGGTATGGCCTCGGTTCGCGACGCCGTGACCGACGAAATGGGCGACCTAGCCCAGGCGATGGTCAGCCTCGACCAGTCCTATAACGTCCAGCCGCCGCTGGTGATGCGGGTCCATGGTGGCAGCGGATTCCTGGGGGCCACCAGCAGCTTTAACGGCGGATTCGGCGGCGTCTCGGCCGCGGCCCCCTCGTACTTCATCGACGCCAGCAGCTACGAAGATTGTGCTCGCGGGAACATGAAGGTGATTGAGTTCCCACGCTCCGGCGAGCGTCAAGATCTCGAGGCCGCTCCACCCGCGGCCGACGAGCTCGCCCCGGCTCTGTAATGAACGACTGCCTGCTCCTTAGAAGAGCAGACAACACGTGGATGCTGGCCCCTCAGGAGTGCCCGCCTGCGGCCGGCAAGCGATGCCGAAATAACCGTTAGGATTATTTCCAGCGTTACTTTCGGCGAATGAAGGAGAGTCGGCTGCTTGGGCAGCCGGACACCTGGACTGGCGATTCGCTGCACCTCTCCAGTCATGTCCCGCGAGAGTGCCCCTTGCGTGATATGACGGAACAGGCGCTCCAGCCGTTACAATCGGCGGCTGGAAACAGCGATTGCCCGTCCGAGAATTCGAAAGCACGTCGCCGCGCGGGAAGCCTCTTCCCGACGCGGCTTTTTTCGTGTTTGCGGTTGCTCGGAATCAACCGCGCACCGGCCTGTAAACGTTTTGCTTCACGCGGCAAGCGCCTCGTGTTTCGCTTGGGCAACACGCGTGCTGCCTCGCGGCATCCTCGGCGCGGCGTCCTGGCACGCGCCGTGTGACGTATCCCCTGACAGGCCAAGGGGAGTTCGCGGCGAGCGCCGAGAATCGAACGCTCTCAATCGCCAACGGCACGCCACGTGCATTATGCGAAGCAACAAGAAGGTCGGCGCTTCGGGCACAACAAGCGCCGGCGGGGCAGTTCGATGTCGAACCACCCCACACGTGTTTTCTGTTCCTGGTGTTAAGGAGTGTTTCGGATGAAGAAGGTTCTGTCCCGGATGTGGAAGGAAGAGGACGGCGTCCTGTCCTTCGAGTGGGTCCTCCTGGTGACCCTGCTCACGATCGGCATCGTGTCGGGCCTGGCTGGCGCCCGCGATGCGATCATCGACGAACTGGGCGACGTCGCCCAGGCGATGCTGGCGCTCGATCAGTCGTACACGATCGACTTCCCGCTCGCCGTTGTGGTGCACGCTGACACCACCAGCTCGGCCAGCGACAGCTCGTTCATCGACGCGCTGGACTACATCGATTGCGCTCGGACCAGCGTGGCGCTCGGCGCCCCGACGCAGGTTCTCAACGGCGACGGCAACACCGACGACGATTCGTAGTCGCTGCTGCCTGTGCTGAAACAACCAATTGTTCGTCCGACCGCCGAGGCGGTCGGATGAACACCTTTTCGCCGCCCGGGGTGCTCCTTTGCACCCCGGGCGGCCAATCGGCTTGCGACCGGACATTATCACGCCAGGAGCTTGTGACAATGCAGAACGCCCTCCGCCTGTGGACCGAAGAGGACGGCTCGCTGTCGTTCGAATGGGTGCTCGTCGTGTCCCTCCTGGTGATCGGCGTCGTGGGAGGACTCTCGGGGGCCCGCGATGCAGTGATCGACGAGCTGGGCGACGCCGCCCAGGCCATGATCGCCCTCGACGGTTCGTTCGAACTGGCCCCGCCGCTCTCGATCGTCGTCGACATGGACGGGGCAGGCGGCGATTTTGGTCCCGCCGAAGTTGGTGCGGCTGCCGGATCGCAATTTACCGACGCCCAGAACTTCACCGACTGCGGGCGCAGCCCAGCCGGTCCCAACAATCAACCAGGTCAGACCGACGCCAATTCGTAGGGGACCTCGCTTCCCGCCACCGAATCAAGGCACCCGACACTCTGGCCCGCGCACCCGACAAATCAACCGTGGACGTTTCACATTCCCGCGGGAAACGTCCGGGACAGCTCCCCTCCTCCGACTCCCAAGATCCCCAATCATGCGGCAAATCTGCAGTCAACTCTGGCACGAGGAGGACGGCGTCCTCTCATTTGAATGGACCCTGGTGATCACGCTGCTCGTCATCGGCATCGTCGGCGGTCTGGCCGGGGCACGCGATGCCATCATCGACGAGTTCGGCGATGTAGCCCAGGGGATGCTCGCCCTCGACCATTCGATGACGATCGACTTCCCCCTGACGGTCCAGGTCCATGCCGGGCCAGTGTCCTCGGCGAGCGACTCGTCGTTCATCGATGCCCTGCGCTACGCAGACTGCGACCGGGCCGACTTCAATCTCGGCCAGGCGCCGCAGCAAGTCACCGACGACGAGTCGTAGGCCCCGCGTCGCCCGCTCCGCATCTGACCATTTACCGAGCCCCTCGGACGTAGAGATCATGAAGCAACTTTTCACCCGCCTGTGGCAAGAGGACGACGGCGTTCTCGCCTTCGAATGGACCCTCCTCCTCACGCTCCTCGTGATCGGCATCGTAAGCGGCGTTGCCGCAGTCCGCGACTCGATGATCGACGAGCTGGGAGATACAGCCCAGGTGATGCTGGCGGTGGACCAGTCGTACACGATCACGTTCCCGCTTCAAGTGTCGGTCCATACGGACAGCTCCAGCTCGTCGAGCGACACCTCGTTCATCGACGCGCTCCTGTACGTCGACTGCGACACGACATTCCCTGGTCCTCCCGATCAAAACAACGGCCTGCCGGTTGACGACTTCTTCCCCGACGGGGCCTGAGTCAACGCGGGCAGTGGCCATCATTGGCACACGGTTCGCACTGGGTGAGAGACCACGCCTGACCTTCTCTATCAACGACTTCTCAGGAAACTTCTCATGACCGTGCTCGACCGGATGTGGACCGAAGACGACGGCGTCCTTTCATTCGAATGGACGCTCCTCCTCACGTTGCTGGCCATTGGCATCGTCGCCGGCCTGGCAGGCGCACGCGACGCGATCATCGACGAACTGGGAGACGTCGCCCAGGCGGCGCAGGCGATCGACCAGAGCTTTTCGCTCGAAGAGGTGTCGTTTCCCGGATTCTTCTCGGCTGGCAGCGAGTACACCGAGTCGGCCGCCGACAAGGTCTTCGAAGACTGCGCCCGCACCAACGCTCCCGTCGGTCAGACGCCGCAAGCCGTATCGGACCTCCCCTCGTAGTTGGCGCGATTGTGGCTTGATTCATCGCTTGCCCAACCTCACTTCGAAGGGGCCCTCCCATGCGGTACTTTCCCAAATCTTGGTGGCAGGACGAAGACGGCGCGTTGTCTTTTGAATGGTCGCTCGTCATCGTTTTGTTGGTTTTTGGCATCATCGGCGGACTCGGCGCCGCGCGCGACGCCGTCATCGATGAGCTGGGGGATTCGGCCGAGGCGATCCTGCAGTGGGACCAGAGCTACTCGTTTGTCGGTGTCCCGGCTCTGGGGATACCGGAGAGCGAATATATCGATTCGCTCGGCACGGTGGCCGACTGTGCCCGCAGTACGGCGATTCCCCTTGCTCCGCAGAACGATGCGGCCGACGGCGGCTAGTCCGGCCAACGGCTTCTGGCACACCAGTTGCCCCTGGCCTCACCGGTCGAAAGCTTCGCCCGATCGGCGCAGCAGACCGTCTCAAGCGGTGGACTGGGGAGCCCACGGCTCGGACGAGGGAAGGCCTCATCTCATGCTCCCACAGCCGGAGTTTTCGCATGCACGTTGGCCTTGACCTGGTGGCGCTGGTGGCGCTGTACGTGACGATCGCCGCGGTGCTCGACTATCGCACCCGCAAAATCCCCAACTGGCTGACCGTTTCTGCGGCTCTGCTCGGGCTGGCCTACAACAGCTTTGCTCCCGGAGGTATGGGACCGCTCACGGCTGTGGCGGGGCTGGCCATCGGCTTTGGGCTGTTGCTATTGCCGTGGTTGCTCGGTGGCGGCGGGATGGGCGACGTCAAGCTCCTGGCCGGACTGGGAGCGTGGCTGGGACCGGTCCTGATCCTGGTGAGTTTTGGCCTCGCGACGATGCTCGCCGCGTTGACGGCAGTCATCATCATGTCGGCCAGTATTGCCTCCTACGGATTTTCGCAAACGCGCCGCAAGTATGTCCAAGCGGGTGCTGTCGACTCCCCCGCCTCCGGCTCGCCCCCCGCCAAAGCCCGCCGCGTTCTGCCGTTTGCCGTCCCAGTCGCCGTCAGCACCTGGCTCGTGCTCGCCTGGCTGGTGCTCCGCAGCGCTGGTGCTTGATCCGGCGACTACCCGTCGCCACGTTCTCTCGGCGGACGACACTCCGCCACGCATCCTCCGGGGCGGTGTCTCACGGGGGCGTTCGTTTCCGTCCCGCGCCGGGAGGCGCGGATTATCCTGGCCTCGCGAGGTGCTCCACATGGGTAACGCTGTCTTTGTCAATGGTCCGACCTTTGCGGCTGGCGGTCATGCCATCTCCCGCAGTGTGCAGCTGCTGGCTCCGGTGGGCCGTGCTGCCTGCAAGCAACCGGTCTTGTTGCTCGCGAGCGACACCCACCGCGCGTTAGCCGCTTTGCCGTTGGCGGCAAACCAAGCGGGACAGGGACTTACGACGTCTGAGCCCCTCTCCGAGGCTCCACACCAAAGCGTGGCATTCGATTTGCTTTCTCCTGTCGAGAACAGCGACCTTGCCAATGCCCCGATACATCAGTCGCACGAGCGCCGCTGAGCAATCGCTAACTTTCGCATTTTGTGCATCCCAGTGCTTAGGAGTGTTGACGTGAAACGTATCAGTCCCGCTACCGTGACCTTTGGCGTCATGGCGATTGTGCTCGGCCTGGTGGCCGCTTATGTCGTCCGGCAGTCGTGGCCGAAGCCGATCGCGGCTCCGCCTCCTCCGGCGCCGGCTCCCGCACCGAAGCCGGATCTGGTGCCGGTGGTTTTTGCTCGCGTCAACTTGCCGGTCCACACGCGGGTTTCAGCCGCCGACTTGTACGTCGCCCATGTCGCCAAAGATGCCAAGGCCGCACACGGCACGTTTCGCGGCCCTTCGCTCGCCGAAGGCCGCATCACGACCCAGACCATTCGCGCCGGTCAGGCCATTCGCGATGAATACCTGATGGAGATTGGCGCGGCCCTCCCCGATCTGGCCGAACGGCTGCCGCCGGGGACTCGCGCCGTCACGATCGAAGTCGAAGGGGCCGACACGGGGGGCAAGAAGCTTTCCGAAGGGGACTACGTCGACCTGGCGATGACCGTCGAAGGAACCCATCCCGACTTGGGCGAAGTCATGACTCGGACGCTGCTCCGCAGCGTGCTGGTGGTCGATGCTCAGGCCGACCGGCCGCTCGTCCGCCGGACCAAGCCGACCGAAGACCCGCAGCCTTCGATGATCACCGTCGCCGTGAATCCGTCGGATGCCAACAAACTGATTGTCGCCGAGCGGACAGGAACGCTGGTCGCAACGCTCGTTTCGCTCAAGGATGTCGAAGCGGGGCTGGTGGCTCCCGCCGACGACATCATCACCCGCCGCGAGCTGCTCGGACTCAAGGAGGTCCCCGCCCCGAAGAGATTCACCATCGAAAAGTGGTCCGGTACAAACGTGCAAGTTTTCGAGATGAGTGACGACCGCATTCGCGAATCCCGCGAAGTCGGCGCCCCCAGGCGTTCGGAAGTCCAAACGTCGCAACCCGCCAAGGACGACGCCGCTGCGATTCCCAGCGGAGTCAAGGTTCCCGCCGCGGTCGCTGCCGCTTACTAGTTTGCGACAGCATCGAGACTTGAACCATTCATTTCCGGTCCGCGCAAAACCGTGCCGGACCTCGCTCCCACCAACTCCTCCGTTCCTGCCGCCGGAATATCCGCCCGATCGAGACCAGAGAGGAACCCATGGCTATGTTTCTGCAGTCCTTTCGCTCCGCCGAACGACCTCCTAGCGGGCACGCGGAGCCGGCACTGCCGACGGAGACCGTCGAAGCCGATTTTCAGCGGCTGAAGACGGGAATTCACCGCGAGCTGCTCGATTCGCTCGATCTGTCGAGAATCACCGGGCTTTCCGACGAAGAGCTGCGGGAAGACATCCGGCATCTCGCCGAAGGGATGCTGAGGTCGCGTAATCGCAAGCTCCCGGCGATCGACGAAGACCGGCTGGTCGACGAGCTGATTGCCGAGTCGTTCGGCCTGGGTCCGCTCGAGCCGTATATGCAGGATCCCGATGTGACCGACATTCTGGTCAACGGGCCGCACGAGGTGTACGTCGAACGGCTGGGACGCTTGCAAGAGACGAACACCGTCTTTGCCGATGAAGAGCACTTGCTGCAGATCATTCAGCGAGTTGCCGCCCGCGTGGGCCGCCGCATCGACGAACACTCGCCGATGGTCGACGCCCGCCTGGCCGACGGCAGCCGCGTGAATGCGATCATCGCCCCGCTGGCCCTCGAAGGGCCAGTGCTGTCGATTCGCCGCTTCGGCCATCGGCCGCTGCAGGTATCGGACCTGCTCGTCCGGGGTTCGATCTGTCCTGAAATGCTGAAGCTGATCGAAGCGGCTGTCGAAGGACGCATTAACGTCCTGATCAGCGGCGGCACCGGCGCTGGTAAGACCACATTTCTGAATAACGTCTCGCGGTTCATTCCTGCGGGCGAACGGCTGGTGACGATCGAAGACTCCGCTGAGCTCAAGCTGCAGCGAAAGCACGTCGTCAAACTCGAAACTCGCCCGAAGAGTGCTGAAGGGACGGCCGAAGTTGCCCAGCGCGACCTGGTGCGCAACGCCCTTCGCATGCGGCCCGACCGTATCATCCTGGGCGAAGTTCGCGGCAGCGAAGCACTCGACATGCTGCAGGCGATGAACACCGGCCACGAAGGCTCGCTTACCACCATTCACGCCAACGACACCCGCGATGCCCTGTCGCGGCTCGAGGTGATGGTCAGCATGGCGGGCTTCGATCTGCCGGTAGCGGTAACCCGCCGATACATCGCTTCGGCGATCACGCTGGTGATTCACCTGGCTCGCCTCAAGGGGGGCGTTCGCCGCGTCACGCGGATCAGTGAAATCACCGCCCTCGACAGCGGCGAATACGTCATTCAGGACCTGTTCGGCTTTCAGCAGACCGGCATCGACGACCGCGGCATTGCTCGCGGCCACTTCTATGCCACGGGCAATCGGCCGCAATTCGCCCGCCGGCTCGCCGACATTGGAATCGACCTGCCCACCGAGCTGTTCGCCGCCCGGCAGTTGACGCCCGACAGTGCCGTCGGACCGTTGAGCTATACGGCTGCCGCCGAAGGGACCATCGCTCTGGAGGACCACATATGATCCTGGCCGATCTGGCAGTCATGTCGATCACGTTCGCCACCGTCGCCACGGCGCTCGGTGCGATTGGTCTGTTCGTGCGGGATCTCTTCTCGCAGCCGGCCGCCGCCACTCGGCAGCGGCTGGGACTTGCCCCGGAAGAGCCCGCCGGCGACTTCGATCGGGCGTTCTTCAACCTCGTCGAAGAGGCAGGGGCACCGGTCGATATGGGCACCGCCGTGGCGCTCGTCGTTGGGGGAGCGATCATCGGCGGAGCGATTCCGCTCGTGCTCTTCGAGAATCTGCTCGGAGCCGCCGGCGGCATGGTCCTGGGCGCCAGCCTTCCGGTGGCGGTGCTGCTCGTCAAGCGATTCTTCCGGCTCCGCAAGATGCGGCAGCACTTGCCTCAAGCCTTGCAGGCCGTCGCCGACGCCGTTCGCAGTGGTCAGAACTTGAGCGAGGCGTGCGAGCTCGTCTCGCAGGAAATTAAAGGGCCGCTCGGCGAAGAATTTGCCTACGCCCATTCGCAGCTCGAACTGGGACATTCGCCGATCGGCGTGATGAATCGCATGGTCCGCCGCGTGCCGCTCCCCGAGTTCCGCGTGTTTGCCACCGCTGTTGTCGTCCATCGCCGGGCAGGTGGCAATCTGTCGCTCCTGACCGAACGGATGTCCAAAGCGGCCCACGACCGGACCGACACCCGCAATCACATGCTGGCCGTGACCGCCGGCAGCCGCCTGTCGGCAATTGGCATGGTTTTGGCCGGAGTCATTGCCCTGATTGTGCTGGGCTGGATGCAGCCCGAATACATCCAAACATTCGTCGAACATCCCCGTGGTCCGTGGCTGCTGGCGACCAGCGTGCTGCTGCAAGTCGTTGGAGCCATCTGGGTGTGGCGAATCTTGAAGCCGCTCTCCTAGCTCGCTCTCTGGACACCATCGACTTCACTTCAATTCACATCAATTCGGACTCAGTCAATCACACGTTGAGGACGCTGGCGACCGCTTCCGTGATACGACAACGCTGACTCTCGGTCCTAGCGTCCTCAACCGGTGATTGACTTTGTCCGATGCTCGCCGCTGGCCCCAAGAATCTGTCCTGACCAATTCTGACTGACGGAAAAAGCGCGACCCATGCAAGACCTCGTCCACAACATTCAGAGCTTTCTGGCCCAGTCTGGCGCTCCGGAGTGGCTGCAGAATCCGTCGGCGTGGATCGCCGTCGCGTGCGGCGTGGGGCTCGTCCTGATCGTCGTTCGTCTCTTGATCAAACGATTTGCCGGAACGTCGCCGGAAGCGGCTCCTGTGCCGGCGCCGACCCGCCGCACCGAAACCACCGGCGGCGTGTTCGGGCCCTTGACCGAGGCCCTCGCTTCCCAGATTCCCGAATCCGAAAAGGAGCATCAGGAATTCGGCGCGATGCTCAAGCAGGCGGGGCTTTACAGCCGCACCGCCCGGGCCAGCGTTTACGCCTACCGCTTTTTGCTCATGGCGTTCCCGCTCTTCTGTGCGGGAATCCTGGCCGTCGCCTCTCCGCCCGAGCAAACCTGGACGATCCTGATTGGCGGCGGCGTGGTCGCGGGAATTCTCTCGATTATCCCGCGGCTTTACGTCTGGTATCGGCGGCAGACTCGCCTCGCCCAGATCAACGGCGGTCTGGCCGACATGCTCGACATGCTCAGCATGTGCCTTTCCGGGGGGATGTCGATTTCTGCCAGCCTCGATCACGTCGCTAAGAACCTCTCTGGTTATCCCGCCCTGGCCGAAGAGCTGCAAATCCTCCGGCGGCAGGCTGACGTGGGAAGCGTTCGCACCGCCCTCAAGGACTGGGCGCAGCGGATCGACACGCCGGAAGTACGCCAGGTCGCCACGCTTCTTTCGCGCGGCGATCAGCTCGGCAATTCCATGTCCGGCTCGCTCCTCGAACAGGCTGATCACTTCCGCACGGCCCGCAAGCAACTGGCGACGCTGCAGGCCAATCGCATGCCGGTCTTTCTCACCTTCCCGCTGCTCTTCTGCTTTGCTCCAGGCGTGCTGATCATCCTGATGTCGCCTTCGATGCTGGAACTGGCGGATTTCATCAATCCCGCGAATCCGGCCGACAACCCCCTCTCCGGCAATCAGGTTCTCGATCTCGATCAAACCGCGCAGGTGATCCGCGACCTGGACCAGAACGTTCGCCCCGCAGCCATCGAGCGTGAATAGAATTTGTCGCACCAAGGCTGGAGCCTGCCATCCTCGGATCCGCTCGCTCGGCGCGCGGAGAGAGTGCTTCTTCGGCGGCTGACGATTGTTATGGTTGGCACAGTTGAAACGATTGGGCCCGCCAAGCGGCATTTTGATGGCAACGGCGCGAAGTACGGAGTTCCGCACTCGCGAATTTCGCAGTAGCACGATTCTGACGGCAACGTAGGGTCTTAGATGATTCCTCGCGCCGGAACTTAATCGTGGATGCGTTCTCCCCCATCGGCCAACTCTTCCGCGCCCGCCGCTCCCTTTGTGGGCTCGCGTCGGCGTGGGGACTGATACTCGCCATCGGCCTGACGCTGCAAGCGTCGTATGACGTGCGGCCGGGCGAATCGCTCCCCACGACGGGCCAGTGGCCGGCTGACAGCCGGCTCGCGCATCCCACCGATCGGCTGGCGGTCCTGGTCTTTGTCCATCCCCGCTGTCCCTGTGCGGCAGCGACACTCGCCGAGTTGCGGAACAGTTTGGCTGCGGCATCCACGCATCCCGCAGTGACCCTCGTGCTTCCCCGACCCCAGCAAGCGCCCCCTGGGTTTTGCGAGGAGGCGCGCGATCGGCTGCAGGCCGCTTGGCCCGGGGCGACGGTCTTCGTCGATCCGGAAGGCGCCGAAGCACGCCTTTTTGGAGCGACCACCTCGGGGCACATCCTCGTTTACAGTCCTTTAGGGGAGCTGCGCTTTTCCGGGGGAATCACCACCTCGCGTGGACACCGGGGCGAAAATCTCGGCCTCGAAATGTTCATCGCGGCGCTGCAGTTTTCAGGGGAGCGTCCGCTCGAGAGCCAGTCCTTCCCGGTCTTCGGCTGCGCGCTCCTTGACTCCGCCGCTCAGGAGGAACTGTGAAGCTCCTGAATGACGAAGTTCGGTCATTGTGCAATCCTCCGCCCCTTTCGCCGCGGGCCGAGGCTCTGTTTCTCGCGCGCGAGCGAGAGCTGCACGCCCGCACCGACCGCCTGTTCGCAGTACTCCTGCTCGTCGAGTGGCTGATCGCGATGGGGGTCGCCCTCTGGATTTCCCCCTGGTCATGGTCGGGGAGCGCCAGCGTCGTGCACCCCCATGTCCGCTTGGCGGTGGTGTTTGGGGGAGCTATTGTCAGCCTGCCGATTTACCTGGTCCTGCGGCATCCGGGAGAATCGATCACCCGGCATATCATTGCCTGCAGCCAGATGCTCATTTCGGGGCTCTTCATCCATTTGGGACACGGGCGCATCGAGATCCACTTTCACGTGTTCGGATCGCTCGCCCTGCTGGCGTTCTACCGCGATTGGCGCGTCTTCATTCCGGCAACGCTCGTGACCGCCGGCGATCACTTGCTCCGCGGCTTGTTCTGGCCGCAGTCGATCTTTGGCGTGATTGCGACGAGTCCCTGGCGGTGGCTCGAACACTCGGCCTGGGTGCTGTTTGAAGTTTCCTTCCTGACGGTCTCGTGCCTGCAAAGCATTCGCGAGATGCGGAACATCGCCCAGCATCAGGCCGACGAGGAAAACGTGCGGCATGTGATCGAGCAGGAAGTGGTCCAGCGGACCAGCGAATTGTGCCGCGTCGCCTCACAGCTCGATCGGGCTCGCCAGACCGCCGAAGAGGCTAGCCGCGCGAAAAGCGATTTCCTGGCCAACATGAGTCACGAACTGCGGACTCCCATGACCGCGATCCTGGGGCATGCTGAGTTGCTCGTCGAATCGCGCCGCGATCCTTGCGACAACTTCGAAAGCGTGCGGGTGATCGAGCGGAGCGGGCGGCACCTCCTGGCCCTGATCAACGACGTGCTCGATTTCTCGAAGATCGAAGCGGGGCAAGTGTGCGTCGAATTCACCCGCTGCTCGCCGCTGGCCATTCTCGAAGAAGTCGCCTCACTGATGCGGGTTCGAGCGACGGAAAAGGGGCTTAACTTTCAAACGACTCTCTGCGGGCCAATCCCGCAGACGATTCGCACCGATCCCCTGCGGTTGCAACAGATTCTAGTCAATCTGATCGGCAACGCCATCAAGTTTACCCAGGAAGGATCGGTGCACGTCCTGTGCAGTCTTGACGCCTCCCATCGCGAACCATCGATGCGGTTTGCCGTCGTCGATACGGGCGTGGGGCTGACGGAGGTACAGATCAGTCGGCTTTTCCGCCCCTTCGTGCAAGCCGACACGTCGACCACCCGCCAGTTTGGCGGCACGGGACTGGGGCTGGCCATCAGCCGCAGTCTGGCCCAGGCCCTGGGAGGAGATATCGATGTCCTCAGCCATCCTGGCTTGGGGTCGACCTTTACGGTCACCGTTTCGGTCGGACCTCTGGAAAAGGTTCCGCTTATTGAGCACGAGCAACCCACCCACCGCCACGAATCCCCACAAGCCGTGACCAAAATCGCTTCCCCCGCACCGACGGCCTTGGCTGGAAGCCGGATCCTGCTGGCCGAGGACGGCATCGACAATCAACACCTGATCAGCCTGCGGCTCCGGCAGGCCGGAGCAACCGTGGAACTGGCCGAGAACGGCCTGGTCGCAGCGCAGCTGGCGCTTGACGCACTGGCCGCCGGCCGCCCCTACGATCTCATTTTTATGGATATGCAGATGCCGGTGATGGACGGCTACACGGCCACCACCCGGCTGCGTGCCGACGGCTACGAACGGCCCATCGTCGCCCTCACCGCTCATGCGATGGGAGGAGATCGCGAGAAGTGCCTGCGGGCCGGCTGCGACGACTACACCACCAAGCCGATCGACAACCAGGCGATGATTCGTATTGCGCAAGAGCAGATCGCCCGGTTCGCCGACTCCCCGGCCGCCGGATGTCCGGAGCCCTCGCAGCCGATCGACGAATCGGCGGACTCGCTCCATCCGCCCGCCCTGGTCAGCGAGTTGGCCGCCGATCCCGACATGGAAGCGGCGATCGATCGCTACGTCGGGCGGCTCTACCAGACGGCCGACTACCTCGAGCAGATTCTGGCCGGCC
>JALORD010000061.1 GCA_025459145.1 Pirellulaceae bacterium
GTGCGGACGTCGACGATATGGACGTCCTCCTCGTACTGGTTCTGGATTTCGAACGCGAACTCGGCCTTGGCGCCGCGGGCCACGTGGCCGAAGTCGTGCGACGTGGTCGTAAACATCTTCTGCGCCCACTCCTTGGCAGGAGCGACCGACGCGAAGGCGAGCACGATCAGCGTGGCGCTAACCAGATTCCGCAGCATGCGCTTTTCTCCCCCCGAACAGGGCGGCGATGGCCAGCCCTGGCAGCCGTCGAGCTGCATTTTATCGTGAAGCGGCCGCACTTCGCGACCAGCAGGCTGACACGATCACCGCCGATGCATGGGTTCGCCTGCAGCGCCTGATGTCTCAGGACACCGCCAATCCAGGACGAACCCAATCCGTACCCAATTGATTATTCGGTAAGCCGCGGCGCGACCTGCAAAACTTTTCTAACGGCTGGTAAGGTGGGGCAATTAGGTCTCTTGGGATGGCTTTTGGCGCACAACGGAGAGCGGCCCATCATCGGCCAGCCCCCCTTTTGGGAAGTCCGCATGTTCCACGAGGTTGCGCCAGGAGGCGATTGAACGTCCGATTCGCCCAACTTGACACCACTGGGGAGGGCCCCTAGATTGGGATGTTTCCCTCGGGCTGACTGGCCTCGCCTGGGAAACGTAAGTCCCGTCTGCATAGTGAGTTCGAGTCATGGCAGTTCCTAAGCGGCGGTCCTCCAACACCCGGACCCGCAAGCGTCGTTCGCATCACGCCAAGAAGCCCAAGCAGTTGTCGTTTTGCCCCAAGTGCAGCACGGCCACGCCTCAGCACGTGATTTGCCCTAGCTGCGGCTACTACATGGGCCGCGTCATGGTCGAGACGGAAGAAGCCTAGTCCCACCGGCTGGCAGGCAAGCCTGCGGGGCAGAGCTGCCCCGCACCCATCCGCCGCTTGCCACTTCCGGTTCTCTCGAGGTAGCGAGCTGTGTCGAAAATCGCCTTCCTCTTTCCGGGACAGGGGGCCCAATCCGTGGGCATGGGGCGTCAGCTCGTTGAGAGCTCCCCCGAAGCCCGCGATTGTTTCGCCCAGGCCCAAGCGATCCTGGGCTACGACCTTCTGCAAATCTGCCTGGAAGGTCCCGCCGAGAAGCTCGATTCGACCGTTTATAGCCAGCCGGCACTCTTTGTGACGAGCCTCGCGGCTCTGGCGTGGCTGCGGGCCAGTCAGCCGGCGGTGGTCGAAGCTTGCGGAGCGGCAGCCGGCCTCAGCCTCGGCGAGTACACGGCCCTGGTTTTTGCGGGGGTGATGAGCTTTGAGGACGGCCTCCGCGTAGTGCAGGAGCGAGGTCGCGCGATGCAGGACGCGGCCGACGCTGTCCCCAGCGGAATGGTCAGCATCCTGGGTCTCGAGGCCGACAAGATTGAGCGGGTCTGCGAGGACGCGCGGGCCGAAGGGGAAGTGCTGCAAATCGCGAACTACCTCTGCCCAGGGAATATCGTCGTTTCGGGACACAAGGGAGCCTGCGAACTGGCGGCCGATCTGGCGGTGAAAGCCGGGGCGATGAAGGCGATTCCGCTCGCCGTGGCCGGGGCGTTTCATACACCTATCATGCAGCCCGCGGTCGAGCGGCTGGCGGCGGCGCTCGCGGGAGTCCCCATGCAGCCGCCGCGAATTCCCGTGGTGTCGAATGTCGATGCCCAGGTCCACACCGATCCGGAAGAGATCCGCAGCCTGCTGACGCGGCAGGTCGTCTCGCCAGTGATGTGGGAAGCGTCGCAGCGGAAACTGCTCGCTGACGGCTACGGTCCTCACTGGGAAGTCGGCCCGGGCCGCGTGCTCCGTGGCCTCTTGAAGCGGATCGACCGCAAAGCGGCGGCAGAAGGTGTCGAGTGCTAACCACCACCAGTGACAAGTGACAAATGACCCGTGACGGTCAGTGGTCGCTGGTCCCTCTGGTTATTTGTGAAAGGCGAAGAAATGGCCGATAGTCCCTACGCATCCCTGAAGGTTGATCTTTCGGGCCAGACCGCGATCGTTACCGGCGCCTCGCAGGGTCTGGGCAAGGCGATTGCCCTGGCGCTCGGTGCCGCGGGGGCGAAGGTCGCCTGCATCGCCCGCAGCGCCGACAAGCTGGCCGAAACGGTCGCGGCGATCACCGCGGCCGGCGGCCAGGCCGAGGCGTTTCCTTGCGATGCCAAGGACAGCGCGGCGGTGAACGCCCTGGTTGACGGCCTGGCCGAGAGCTGGGGCAAGATCGATATCCTGGTCAATAATGCCGGCATCACGCGCGATACGCTCCTCCCGGTGATGAGCGACGCCGACTGGGACGACGTGATCGCGACGAACCTCCGCGGCTGCTTCCTGTTTGCCCGAGCCTGTTCGCGGCACATGATGCGGGCCCGCTACGGCCGGATCATCAACATGAGCTCGGTTAGCGGGATCATGGGGAATGCCGGCCAGACAAACTACTCGGCCAGCAAAGCGGGGCTGATCGGTTTTACCCGCAGCCTCAGTCGTGAATTGGCCAAGCGGAAAGTCACGACCAACGCGGTCTGCCCTGGCTTTATCGAGAGCGACATGACGAAGAAGCTGGGAGACGCCTTGAAAGACGTGGTGAAGGAGCGCGTGCCAGCCCAGCGGCTGGGAGTGCCCGAGGATGTGGCCGCGTGCGTCCTGTTTTTGGCCAGTCCGGCCGCCTGTTACGTGACGGGACAAGTCCTGACCGTCGACGGCGGGATGACCGGGTAGGCTGGCGGGTAGTAGCAGGAGTGCCCGCGGGGGGTGCGAAATTGTCCGTGGGGGGTGGTGGTGACCACCTTGACCCTGTTTGTCGATTTCCTCTATCTTGTTGGGTCCGAATAGTTTAGCAGCGGCTGGCGCTCCCCTTTCACGGGATTTGGCGCTAGTCTCCAGCGGGCGAATCCGTCTCAAGCAGGCGAATCGTCAGACAATATTGTCAGGCATTGGTGTTGTGAAAAACCTGGTGGGCGCAATTGCGGCCGAGTGGTCGCCGCGCCCTCTCTTTTGTGGAGGACGGTGACCGTGGCATCCGTCGCAGAACGCGTTATCGATATCGTCGCCGAGCAACTGGGCGTCGATAAGGAAAAGATCACACCGGAAACCTCGTTCGTAAACGATCTGGGAGCCGACTCGCTCGATACGGTCGAATTGGTGATGGAACTGGAAGAAGAGTTCGACATCAACATTCCCGACGACGCGGCCGAGAAGATCCAGACCGTGGGGCAAGCGATCAAGTTTATCGAAGAAGCCCAGAATTCCTGAGAGCCGGATCGCATCCGGCTCGTACCCGTTTCCGCAAAGCCGCGAATCATCGTTCCCGGCGATCCGGCTAACCGTCCCGCAACCAGGGAATTCTGGTGCCGGGTAACTTGGCCCAGGGTAAGAGGTAGAACAGGTCCATGAAGCGGCGCGTCGTCGTCACGGGGCTGGGGGCGGTCACGTCCCTGGGTTGCCAGGTTGATGAACTGTGGGACCGGCTCCTCCGCGGAGAGAGCGGGATTCATCCGCTGCGCGTGATCGATACCGAGCGGTTCAAGGTCACATTCGGCGGCGATGTCTACGACTGGAATCCCGAAGCGTGGGCGGCGGCCTTCGTCGAGAAGCCGGATTCCTTCACTGAAAAGAAGGAAATCAAGCGGCTCGATCGCTTCTCGCAGTTCGCGATGGTCGCCGGCTGGCAGGCCGTGCAGCAATCGGGACTCGACTTCTCGCAGGAAGACCCGTTC
The DNA here is from genome assembly GCA_025459145.1 of Pirellulaceae bacterium. Lineage (GTDB taxonomy): Bacteria > Planctomycetota > Planctomycetia > Pirellulales > Pirellulaceae > CAYLLN01. Next base: position 3,714 of record JALORD010000061.1, read on the forward strand.
CGCTGCGGCGTGATCCTGGGGAGCGGGATCGGCGGTCTGCACGAGATCGAGGAAGGATGCGAGAAGCTGGTTCTCAAGGGGCCCGATCGCGTCAGTCCGTTCGTCGTGCCCAAGATGATGCTCAACGCGGCCGGCGGCAACCTGTCGATCCGCTACGGACTGCGAGGGATCAACTACTCGGTCGCCACGGCGTGCGCCAGCGCCAACAACGCCCTGGGCGACGCGCTCATGGCGATTCAGAACGGCCTGCTCGATGTGGCAATCAGCGGCGGGACCGAAGCCGCGATCACGCGAATGGGCCTGGCCGGCTTTCAAAACATGAAGGCCCTTTCAACGCGGAACGATGACCCTCAGCGGGCCAGCCGGCCCTTCGACGCCGAGCGGGACGGCTTCGTTCTGAGCGAAGGGGCCGGCCTCCTGATCCTCGAAGAACTCGAACATGCCCGCCGCCGCGGGGCGAACATTCTTTGCGAGATGGTCGGCTTTGGCGCGAGCGCCGATGCCGGGCACATCACGCAGCCCGACGAGCAGGGAACCGGCGCGGGACGGGCGATGACCGAAGCCCTGGCCACCGCAGGCCTGAACCCGACCGATATCGGCTACATCAACGCCCACGGCACGAGTACGCCCCTCGGAGATGCGGCCGAAACGCAGGCGATCAAGCGGGTCTTCGGCCAGCACGCCCGGCAGGTGAGCATCAGTTCGACGAAGAGCCAACTCGGCCACTCGCTCGGCGCTAGCGGCGGGATCGAAGCGGTGGTCACGGTCAAGGCGCTCGTCGCCGGCGTTATTCCGCCGACGATTAACCTGACCAATCCCGATCCGGCGTGCGATCTCGACTACACGCCGCTCGAACCGCGCGAGCGGCCGCTCACAGCCGCCATGAGCAACAGCTTCGGCTTCGGCGGCCACAACGCTTCGATCGTCGTCCGCAAGCTGGTTTAGCGGACGCAGCGGCAAGCAGCATTCGCGCGGACGGGCCCGGAGTCCCGTCCCACGATGAGCTACGCTGCCTTTTCGCTCAGAACCGTCTGGTTCAGCTTGTTGTAGAGCGTCTTGAGGCTGACGCCGAGTTCTTCAGCCGCGGCCGGTTTGTTGCCGCCGTGGCGATCGAGGGCGTCGTAAATCGCCTGCATTTCCAGGTCGCGGAGCGAGATCGGCCCCGTGATCCGGACCTTCGGCGCGGACGCTTTCCGCGAATCGAACCGCTGCGGCAGGTGGTCCGGCGTGATCGGCGGCTGATCGCAGAGGATCGTGGCGTGCTCGATCACGTTGGCCAGTTCGCGGACATTCCCCGGCCAACTGTGCTTGGCCAGAAGGTCGATCGCTTCGGGCGTGAAGAGCGTCTGGCCGGGCTTGAGCGACGGACGGAACCGGCGGAACAGGTGCTCGGCCAGCGGCTGGATGTCGCCCACTCGCTCGCGGAGCGACGGCAGGTGGATCTCGAACGTGTTGATCCGGTACATCAGGTCTTCGCGGAAGTCGCCGCTTTCGACCATCTCGGACAGATTACGGTGCGTCGCGCAGACCACGCGGACGTCGACCTCGAAGGCGTTGTTGTCGCCGACGCGGCGAATCTCGCCGCTTTCGAGCACGCGGAGCAGCTTGGCTTGCATGCTCTTGGGCAGCTCGCCGATCTCGTCGAGGAAGATCGTGCCGCCGTGGGCCACTTCAAAGAGCCCCGTGCGATGGTCGTCGGCCCCGGTGAAGGCTCCCTTGCGGTGGCCGAACAGCTCGCTTTCGATCAGCGACTCGGGCAGGGCGCCGCAGTTTACCGCGACGAACGGCTTGCCGCTCCGCAGGCTGTGCTGATGGACGGCCCGGGCGGCCAGTTCCTTGCCCGTCCCCGTCTCGCCCAGGATCAGCACGGTGGAGTTCGTGGGAGCCACCTTCTCGATCAGGCGTTTCACTTGCTCCATGCTGCGGCTGCCGCCCACTAGTTCGGTCTTGCCCTCGGCCCGTTCGAGCTGGTGCTGGAGAGCCCGGACCTTGTTAATCCATTCCCGCTGGCGGGCGACGCGGTGCAGGAGCGCCTTGAGGTCGACCAGCTTGCACGGCTTGGTGAGATAGTCGACCGCGCCGTGGCGGAGCGCCTGCACGGCCGTCTCGAACGACGACTTGCCGGTCAGCACCACCGCGTCAGTATCGGGGGCCATTTCTTTGGCCCGGCTGATCACCTGGATGCCGTTCATCCCGGGCATGTCGAGGTCGACGATCAGGCAGTCGTACGTGTTTCGTTCGAGGGCGGCGCAGGCGGTGAGTCCGTCGGGGCAGACGGTCACCTCGTGCCCCATCCGCGGCAGTTCGAGGCTCATCAGCTCCTGCAGGGCGGGCTCGTCGTCGGCAAACAGAATCTTGAGGCGGGCCGGAGTCGCGGCTTGTGGTTTGGCGTCGCCTTTCGGGGTCTCTTTCATGATCGCTGCAAATCCTTTTGCACGAGTCTCGCTTGTGCGGCAAAGCCTGCGGTCAGGCCGCCTGCAAACGAGGCGGGAGATTCACGGGTGCGGGTTTCGGGTCGGACGATTTTCGGGGCGCGTCGGGACGCCCGGTTGCGGCTCCCTCGGCGGGCTGCAGCGGCAACAGCACGCGGACCCGCGAGCCCTTGCCTACGCCGTCGCTCGCGGGCTCGATAGTGCCGCCGTGGTCGGTGATGATTCGATACGTGATCGAGAGGCCCAGGCCCGTCCCCGAGCCGTCGCGCCGCCGGGTGAAGAATGGCTCGAACAGGTTCTTGAGCACTTCCTCGCTCATGCCGCAGCCGTTGTCGCGAACGACCAGTTCAGCCCAGCCGCCGATTTTGCGGACGCTGATCGAGACGGTGCCCCCCGGATCGAGGCTGTCGAGGGCGTTCGTCACGAGGTTCAGGACGACCTGCTTCAATTCCTGCACATTGACCGCGGCAATCACATGCTCGGGCTGATCGAATTCGATGTGTTTGTGCCGGTACTTGCCGAGGTGCTTGACCATGTCGATCACCCCCTGCACCAGCTCGGCCAGGTCGGTGTTCTGCCGCTGCACGTCCCCCAGACGTGAGAAGTCGAGCAGTCGCTCGGTGATTCCCTTGCAGCGGAACGCCTCGTCCTGAATCCGCCGCAGGTATTTGCGGAGGATGGCGACTTCGGCCTCTTGCTCGTCAGACAGGGTTTCGTTTTCGCCGTGCAGCGTCTCGTGCAGCCGGCTTTCCAGCGATTCGGCGCACCAGGCGATGGAGGCCAGCGGATTATTGATTTCGTGGGCCACGCCCGCCGCCAGAAAGCCGACGCTGGCGAGCTGCTCGCCGCGGACGACTTCCTGGGTTCGCTGCTGCACCTGCGCGTCGAGCTCGGCGGTGATCTGCTGGAAGCGGGCGGTCATTTCATTCAGCGCAGCGGCCAGCTCGGCCATTTCGTCGCGCGAGCGGAGGTAGATGCGGTGGTCGAAGTCGTCCTGCTGGGCGATCCGCCGTGAACCGGCAATCAGCACCCGCAAGGGGGCGACGACCCAGATGTAAAGCAGCGCAAGCAGGGCCACGAGCATCACACAGGCGGCCACCGCGGCAATCCATTCCACGACGATCCACGTGCGGTATTCGAGCTTCACCTCGCGGGCGAAGGCATCCATCCGGTCGTGCAGCTCTTTGGGAAGCGTGGCCGCTTCGTGGTACATGTCGTCGACCCGGTCGAGATCGGCAATCACGAGCGACGAATCGAGAATCCGCGCCGCGTCGTGTTTCGACTTGATCAGCGAGGCCAGCGACTTTTCGAGGCTGTCGAGTGTGGCAAATTCGTGCGAGCGGTCGCCGAACCGGGGATCGCTGGGGAGTTCCGATTCCAGTGCCCCGCGGTAGCGGGCCAGCGCCTCTTCGACGATCCGGAGCTTTTCCAGATACTCCCCCTGGTACATCTTTTGTTCGATGCCGGAGAGGCCGTCGACCACCGAGTACTCGTGGGCCTGCTTGGCCCGGCTGAGCGTCACCCGCAGGTCGCCCAGGCTGTTGGTCAGTTCGCCCGCCAGCGGGAGCTCGCTAGCGCGGATGCTGATCGTCCGGGCGAGTTGCCGGTACGAATACACACCGCGAAAGCCGCTGATCGCCAGCGTGGCCACAATGAGGCACAGCAGGGCGACGCAGAACAGCAGCTTGTGTTGAATGCTCCAGCGCGAAAGCAACGCGACCTCCTTGTCGCCAGCCGCGGGACTGGAAGGGAGAACCAGCCTTGTGGGCGCGGGGGAGTGTAACAATTACAAGCCGAACCGGGAAAGACCGATACGGAAGGATCGGTCCGCCCCCGCTAGCAGCAGCCATGGTCAAAGCTTCCGCGGGAGGGTTCAATGTCGGTTGGTCAATTTGTCACTGGTCATTTGTCACTAGCCCCAGCCCTAGCCCCTTCCCTGGAACCTTGAACTTGTCCGAAACCGACTTCGGGGTCCCGATTCCCGGTAAGGTACTGCCGCCGGAAGCGTGGGCGCGGACGGCGATCAAACGCCTGCCGCCGCCCGGGCCGCTCGATTTTGCGGAGCTCTTCGGGCGGACCGCGCCGGTTGTGCTGGACCTGGGGTGCGGCAACGGCCGGTTCATGATCACAAGCGCCGTCGCCCGGCCGGAGTGCGATCACCTGGGGGTCGATATCCTGCCGCTCGTGATTCGCTATGCCACGAAGCGGGCCAATCAGCGGGGACTGGCGAATGTGCGCTTGGCGGTGATCGGCGGACAGGAGCTTTTGGCCGACTACATCCCGCCGCACAGTGTCGCCGAGATTCACATCTACCATCCGCAGCCCTACCACGACCGGGCCGATCACCACCGCCGCCTGGTGACGCCGGAGTTCTTGGCGCTCGTCCACCGCAGTCTTGCGCCGACCGGCTTCGCGGTCTTTCAGACCGACAATCGGGCCTATGCCCACTATTTCCGGCAGGTCGCGCCCAGCCTGTTCGAGCTCTCCGAGGTGAAAGGTCCCTGGCCCGATGCCCCGCGGGGACGAACCCGCCGCGAGATCTACGCCCGCAAGCGGGGGCTAGCCGTCTTTCGCACGATCGCCCGTCCCAAACCGAACCTTACGCACGACGAGATCGCCGGGCTCGTCCAGAGCCTGCCCCGACCCGATTTCACTACCCGCGAGTAAGTGTGCGTCCGATACTGGGAATAGGTACGGATCGGCGAAGCACTTCCTTTCGTAGCGATTATGTGGCTGGCAGCAGTCCTCGACGAACTCTCGGCTCGGCCGGTCTGCGGCTACACGCGCGAGGCCGCGCCTGCTACCGAACCGACCGCCCTGGCGGCGCTCGCCCTGGCCCAGCACGAGCGGCTCGCCCCGGCCCGTGAAGCGGCGGCGTGGCTCGCCAAATTGCAGTCCGCCGATGGCAGCGTTCCCGCCGCGGCCGGAGACCTTCCCGGCTGGACGACGGGCCTCGCGGTCCTGGCCTGGCAGATACTTGCTCGGGCGGGCGATGCTTCGGCCGCCGCGGACGGGCAGTGCATCGCGCGCGGCGTCGAGTGGATCCTCGCCGCCAGCGGTTTGCCCCTGGGCGAAGTGAGCGCCGATTTCGGCCACGATGTGCGCTTGGTGGGCTGGTCGTATGCCGAGGGGACGCACTCCTGGATCGAGCCGACTGCCATCTCGGTCGCGGCGCTCAAAGCCGCTGGCCATAGCGAGCACCCGCGGACCCGCGAAGGGGTCAAGCTGCTCATCGATCGGCAGCTTCCGGACGGCGGCTGCAACTACGGTAACACGATGGTCCTGGGGCAGACGCTTCGCCCGCACGTCCAGCCGACGGGGCTCACGCTCGTCGCCCTGGCTGGGGAAAGCGACCCCAGCGACCGCGTGGCCAAGTCGCGGGCCTGGCTGGCCCAGGCGCTCGGGCCAAAATCGACACCCGTGTCGCTGGCCTGGGGACTGCTCGGCCTGGCGGCACAGGAGGCACCGCACGCGGAGGCCGAGGCCTGGCTGTCGGCGGCCGGCGAGCGGGTCCTGGCCCGCGACCGTTCGCCTCACAAACTCGCGCTCCTCGCCCTGGCGGCGAAAGGGTGGCCCGTATGACTGGCAGCAATCCGAGTCCGGCCTCCGAGCGGGACGAGCCGAAATTCGATCGCCGCAAGTGGCTCGTCGGCGGCGGCCTGACCGCGGCGGCGCTCGTCGGCACGGGACTCATCCGGCATTGGTTTCAAAAGCGGTCGGCCGTCTTCATTGCCAAGGACCAGCGGTACGACGGGCCGCTCACCGCGACGATTCGCGACGGACTGGCCGCCTGCGGTTTCGTCCCCGATTCGGTCCGCGGCAAGCGGGTGCTGCTGAAGCCGAATCTCGTCGAGCCGACCCGCGAGTGCCCGCACATGACGACGCACCCGGCCATCATCCTGGCGGCGGCCGAGGTGTTTCGAGGCTGGGGCGCGCGAGTCACCGTCGGTGAAGGCCCGGGGCATATTCGCGACACCGAGATGGCCTTGGTCGAATCGGGCGTGGCCGAAGCGCTCGACGGCGAGCGGCTGACGTTTGCCGACCTCAACTATCAAGAGGTCGCCTGGACGAAAAACGCCGGTCGGGCCAGCAAACTCGCGGGGCTCTACTTTCCCCAAGCCGTGGTCGAGGCCGATCTGATCGTCTCGCTCCCGAAAATGAAAACCCACCACTGGGTCGGCGTCACCGCGTCGATGAAGAATCTCTACGGCACGATCCCCGGCATCAAGTACGGCTGGCCGAAGAACGTCTTGCACCACGCGGGGATCCCCGAGACGGTGTTCGACATCAACGCGTCGCTCCCGAAATCGATCGCCATCATCGACGGCATCGACTGCATGGAAGGGGACGGCCCGATCATGGGGACGCTCAAGCGGATGGGGCTCGTCGTTGTGGGAACCAATCCCGCGGCGGTCGACGCCACGATCTGCCGCCTGATGGACGTCGATCCCTGGCAGGTGCCCTATCTCCGCCTGGCGGGCCGCCGCCTCGGACCGCTCGACGAGCGGCTCATCGAGCAGCGGGGCGAAGCCTGGCAACCGCTGGCCTCGCCTTTCACCGTCCTCGAAAAGCCGCACCTGCAGCGAATGGTCAGGCACCGAGGAGTCCTGGTGTCGTGAGGCGGGAACGTCCGGTTGGTCACTCATGAAGCCGCGCATCTACCTTCGCCACCCCACGGCCGCCGATGAACGGGCATTCCTCGCGGCGGTCCGCCGCAGCCGCCAGTTGCATCATCCCTGGGTACAACCTCCGCCGACTGCCGCCCGTTACCGGCAGTTCCTCGAGCGAACGGCAGGCGCCGATCATTGCAGTTGGCTCGTCTGTCTGCGCGCGACCGACGAACTGGTGGGCGTGATCAACCTGGGGCACATCGTCTATGGCGCACTTCGCAGTGCATACACCGGCTACTACGCTTTCGCGGGTCATGAGCGGCAAGGGCTGATGCACGAAGGACTCACGGCAGCCGTGCGGCAGGCATTCAGCCAGCTGAAACTCCACCGCCTGGAAGCCAACATTCAGCCGGGAAACACGGCGTCGATCGCCCTGGCCCGCTCATGCGGGTTCCAGCTCGAAGGCTACTCGCCAAAATACCTCAAAGTCGCCGGCCGCTGGCGCGACCACGAGCGCTGGGCGATTGTGGCTGGGTAATTACGCCAGCGGCGCATCGGCCGCGGCGGGTGCTAGCGCCGCAGCCAGCCGCGATAAGTCTCGGCGGGAATGTACGCCCCCATCGCTGCCACGAGCGCGAGGGCAAAGACCCACATTCCGGTCACCAGGATGAGCGAGCACCAGATGGCCGCCCCGAGCAGGATCAGAATCGGCCGGGCCCAGCGGTTCCAGATCAGAATCGGAAACGCCAGCTCGAAGTAGACGACCGCGTGCGTCCAGAAATTGACCACGAGTTCGGCGTTGCGAAGGCTCGACAAATCGAGCGGGCGGGAGTGCGTCCGGGCGATCAGGTACCAGATGCCTTCGCCGAGCCACCAGGCGTCGCCGTTGAGTTTGACCGCCCCCATCATCGCCACGAAGGCGGCAAAGTGAACCTGGATCAAACGCAGCGAAAGTGTGGCCCAGGGCGTGGCTTGCAAGGGAAGGTTCGTCTCGGCTTGCTGGCGATTGCGGAGCCAACGACTGACGGAGAGCTGCTCGCCGGCAGGTCCGATCGAAAGGTACGCGACCAGGAAGATGAGCAGCGGCTCGGCATGCGCCGCCAGTAGCGGGATGCGATGAAAATAAGACAGCAGCGCGAGGAGCGTCAGTACTCCGGTGACCCGCGTGAACAGGCCCGCCGTGAAAGCGACCGCGACGAGTAGCGCCACGGCGTGGGCCGCCCGCGTTTCGAGCAGACCCAGATAACTGAAGTACGACCACCGCGGGTCGAGCCCCTCCGGACCCACGCCCAGCAGCACCCGCACCGTGTCGGGAAGCAGAATGCCGCTGGCCGCGTACCACGCATCGAGCTGGCCCGAGAGGAGCGCGAGATGCACGACCACGATAGCGCCGACCGCGATCCGCAGCACGGCGCACGGCAGCGGGTCGCTCGGCGTGAACCAGAACCGGTTCCAGGCCTGCCCCGTCGTGTCGATGAGCTCGGCGACGTAGCCAACGGGCGGCGAGCTGCTGGCGGACGGGCTACTGCTGGTCGGCATGCTCATGGCTGGCAACTTGCACTGCGGGAGAGTGGCGGGGCGGCTCGTTCAAGGACTGGAGTTGACGGCCCGCGGCGCGGTGGTGGTCGTGCGCCGCGGAGCGACCTCGGCGGCAGCGGCCCGCCGCTGCACCTGCACGTCGCCGTCTTCGTCGATCCAGACGTCGGCCTCGTACATCAATTCGTCGTACTGGGCGGCGGTCGGGTCGTTCGGCGGAAAGCCCTCGAGGAGCGACCGCAGATCGAGCGGCTGCGTGAGCCGGCGTACACAGCGGACGACCGCGCGGCGGGTCGCTGTGGCGTCCATGGCCCGCCGTCCCACGCCGCGGGCAATCAAGTTAGCCGAATCCTCGTCCCGGTCGGGATCGCCCAGGATCGCCAGTAGCCGGGCCAGGGCGATTGTCTTCGCCCGATTGCCGAGCCAGGGAGAGTCGTCGGCTGGCAGGCTGACTTGGGCGGCAATTTCCTGCTGCTCGACGGGAATTTCGCCGCTCTGGTAGAGATCCACCTGGATGACGGCGTCGTCGTCCTCAGTGCGGCCGTGAGTGTAGAAATACGGAATCGCGTTGCCCGGATCGAACCCGAGAAACTGCGTATAAGGACCGAAAATGTTAACGAGCCGCACCTGCAGTTCAGACCGAAGATAGGTCGACGCCAGGACGGTGAAGACGCACGCGAAGTGCAGCACCAGGGCCAGCGACAAGACGCTGCGCACCGTCGGGGAGAGGGCCCCATCGTCAGAAGGCGTCGCAGGGGAAGGCATGCGGTCACTCGGCGAAAGCGCGGGGCCAGCGGCATCCTTCCGCACACGAGTCGATCCAATTCCTCATTCTTCGGCACGCCGCAGCCGCCGGGGCCAGCGATCCGGACCGACGCTTTGCGATCGTGTCAGCTCGCGCAATGCACAGAGCCGGCAGCACAGGATGAGTGAACGGGAAAACGAGGACGAGGAGGGGCAGGAGTATGACCTGCAGGGTAATGATCAATGACCAGTGACAAGTGACAAGTGACCAAACAAAAAAAGATCGGCTTCCCCGGGGAAAGCCGATCTCTGAGATATCTCGTTCCTAGCGGGCTGCTGACACTAGCCGCGAGCCCACCAAGACATCTTGCTGCATCGCCAAGCGTTGGATTCCAACCCCCAGCCAGCCAGCAAGCCAAGTTACTTCGCGGGAGCCTGAACGGCCGGGCCCTGAACAGGAGCCTGCACGGCACCCTTTTCGACGGCGACGACCTCGCCACCGTGGCAGCCGCCGTTGCAGCCATTGCAGCGGTGACGGCCGTGGCAACGATCGCGCCCGTGGCAGCGGTCGCGGCCGTGGCAGCGATCGCGACCGTGGCAACGGTCACGGCCATGGCAGCTGCCGTTGCAAGCATCCTTCACGGCGCAGCAGTCGTCAGCGTGGCAGCGGCGGTGCCGGCGGCCGTGGCATCCGCCACAGTCCGAGCAGCCATTGCAGTCGCCGCGGGCAAACAGGCCAGCTTCGGCATTCCGCTCACCACCCACCAGGGCGATTCCAACCAGGGCGAAGAAGATCGCCACACCGAACACAACGATGCGATTCATTCTCAAATCCTCCAATATGCTTCCAGGTACCAGAAGGTGAAACCACTCACGTCGCCGTCAACCGTGCCTCATCCAACCGCCGACGGCCCAGCCGAGTGGATGCAAAGTCAGGTGCACCTTGCGAGGCACTTCCCAGCAGGGAGGCAAGCTCCCGTGGAAGGATTTGCCGGTTGCAAAGGATGTATCAATCGCGAAGGTTAGGCCGTCACAGTATCAGCATGGGGACTGCTGTCAAGCGGCCGTTGTCAAAATACACAGTCTGCGTGCATCGGGGGCTATGGGTGAAATGCTCCCATCAGCCAAACGATGCTGGCAACTCTACGACGCTCGCGGGAGTTGTCCAGCGGAAGCCCTAGAGGGGGGCTAGAATCGGCTCTGGCGAGAACCGAGCGATGCTCGCAAGTCGTTTAAATAAAACGACTTACGAAAAACAAAAACCTGCGGTGGCGAACCACCGCAGGTCGAGGAGAGGGCGTTTGTTTTTCGGAATTTTCTTGGTCGACAACACGTCAACCAGTGCTTATCGTTCGACCGGTTGGGCGGGAGTCGGCGACCCCTCGGTCATCGGGACCGCGGCAGTTTCCGCAGCCGGGGGCTGCATTGCCGCGATGGCTTCATCACGCTTCTTCAGCATGTCGGCCGGGTCTTCGAAGTTCAAGAAAGCCGGCGGCTGACCGGGGATCAATTCGAGGGCCATGCCGGCAATGCGCCAGCCGTCGGCCTGTCGCCGCAGGACCCACACGATGTCGTAGGTGATGGCTTCTTCGGCCATGGTCTCGTCGTTTTTGAACGTCTCGGTCCACACGCTGGTGACATGGGCCCCGTCGGGATTGTTAGGAATGAACTCGGCGGCTTCGACGCGATAAGTCGCATTCGGCGCGCTTTGGGGATCGACTTCGATCTGGTGGCGCGTCGTTTCTTCCCAGGCCTTGGCGGTCAGGAGCGAGGCCGTTGCGGCTTTGTCGCCATTCTTGAGGGCGGTCAGGAACGTGGTAACGACCTGTTCCGGACTGCTGACGGCTTGCTGCGGCACATTGATCGGCAGGGCGGGCTGCGGTTTCGGTTCGACCGGCCCGGTGGGCAGTTCTGCCGCCGGAGTGCCCGCGGCCAGCGGTTGGCTCGCTGCCCCGCCGTCGGCGGCAGGAGTATTGGCGGCCGGCTCGGGAGTTCCGCCCCCCGAGCAACCCACGATGGCGATAGCGCCCCAGATGACCAAACCCGTAAACCCACGTTTCATGACAAGCTCCGTCCAGGATTCCGTTCCACGAGAATCGACTCCATCCCGCCAGCGGCCGCGAGTTTGTCAGGATCGCTCGGATGGGTCAAGGCGGATCAGCCCGCGCCCAACCGTGGATTGCTAGCAGCGACATTTCAAAACGATCCACGGGCCATTTAATCCACCTAGACCGGCTGCGCAGGCGAGCGAAACTTTTCTGGCATGTCGGCGAGCCAATCGTCGAAATCAACTTTTGCAGGAGCACCCAACCACTCGCCACGCGCGAGGGCCGATGGAGCGGCGCACGTCTCTCGTATCACGGGACAGTCGCTGCCGATGAACCCAATCGTCCAGGAACCGGCCGAAATTCTGATTGTCGACTCCGACCCCCTCACCATGCTGGGGACGGCCGCCGTGCTCGACATGGCCGGGTATGTCTGCCACTGTGCCCGCGATCGGGCCGCGGCCCTGAAGGCCGGGCAAACGATTCCCCTCGACCTCGTCATCTGCGATGTGCATCTCGAGGAGGGGAGCGGCCTCGACCTGTGCCGCGAGCTGCGACGGCTGCCGGGAATGCAGGATGTCCCGCTGATGTTCGTTTCGGCCTCGCAAGTTCCCGATATCGTCCGTCGTTCGCATGAGGCCGGCGCGGCGTACTACCTGCGCAAGCCGTTCGATCCCGATGTGCTCGTGGAACTGGTGGGCAAGGCGCTCTGGCTGCCGCACGTCGTGCAGTCCCGCCTGTCGATGCACGCCCCCGCCCCGGAGCCGATCCGCCCGCCCACACGGATGCGCAAAACCCTGGCGGCGATCAGCGGCATCAAGATGCCGTATGCCTGAACTGCGGCACGCGCTTAAGGAATCAACGATCGATAATCTTCCGATCGTCCCCGGAATGACCAATCGGCAAGCACCAAATCACAAACAATGACCAAATCCCAAGGTTTGAATGCTCGCTAGCGGTGTCCGGCATGCCGCCGCGAAAACGCGTAAGTCGTGCCGACAATCGCTCGGTTTAGGACATTCGTTTTTGGTCCTTCGAATTTGTTTGGGATTTGGTGCTTGGTCATTGGTGCTTCGTCCCATCGGGGGGAAGTTATTCTGCGTGGCGCCCCAAGAGTGCGCCGCCGAAGCCGATCACATCTGCCGGCACAAACAAAAAAACCGGCCGCCACGAGCCGTCGCTCCGCCTCCCTAATTGCCGGCGGCTGGACCCCAGTTGTCCGCGAGTGAAGCCACGACTCGCTTGCCGCCAGCAATTTGGAAACGGGCCGAGGCACATGGCGACCGGCCGCTGAACCTTGCCACGGCTGTCC
>JALORD010000415.1 GCA_025459145.1 Pirellulaceae bacterium
CAGGAGTGGCTGTTGTCTTTGCCCTAATCGCCAGTAGCGTGATCTATGCCCAAACGCGTCGCAAGCTGGCCCTGGCCGACAGCCGATTGACCGCGGCCCCCAAACTTTCGGGAATCGAAGTGGGTCCGTCGACAGCCGAGGCGCTGCGGCGACTGGAAAGCCAGGAGCGGAGTTCCAATTAGTTCGCCTAAGTCGGTCCGCGTAACGCATGCCGGGAGAGATGACGTGCGAATGTTTGCCCTTGGCGGGACTGGATCGAGGAGAATGGCGACGAGTTGCCGCACGAGTCGCGTTGGCCGAGCGTTGGTCTTTGGCCTCCTAGTATCGACTAACTTGCTGCTCCCAGCGCACGGCCGGGACGCGGAGCCTGCCGACGCTGCCGTTCCCACGGCAACTCCAACAACTGATCGCCCGCCGCAACTCCCCTGGGAGGCCCCTCGCCCGCGAGCTGCCGAGCCAATCCTGCGTCCGCCGACCAGCCCACGGGAGATTCTCGAACGCTACGAGATCGGCCCGAGCCAACTCGAAGGATTCTTCTCGGGTGAGCCCTTGGGACCGGGCGAGGAGGATGTACTTGCAAAGATTCTCTTCCGGTTTCCGCGTCTGGGGCGCGAGTTCTTCGAGACGTGGCGGATCAAGGATGTGACCTGGGATCAGCTCGCGGCACGTCCGGGCGAGTATCGGGCTCAGTTATTTGCCCTCCGCGGACAGGCAACGAAAGTGACCGAGCATCGGCTGCTCCCGGAACTCGCCGAGTTGATGGAGTTCGACCGATACTATCGCATCCACATCGCGCTGGCCGATTCTCCCTATCGCGCGGTCGTTTGCACGCGGCACATTCCTGCCGCCTGGAAAGTGGGCGAAGCTCTACAAGAGCCGGCGTCAGCGGATGCCTTGTTCCTGAAGGTCGGTAATTCTGCCGAGTCGGAATCAAAGCCACAGTTGTACTTCGCTGCGGGGCGCGTGGCCTGGTTTCCCGATCGGCTCCAGCCAGAAAATGGCATTGGGCCCGGTCAGTTGGCGCTGGCCATGGCCGGATTCGATCTGGGACTGTTCGACGACTTGCGGCAGGCAAATGGCAAAGGTTTGGGTGATGCGGATCGTGAGGCGTTTTACCAGTTGCTGAGTGCAGTCGAACGACTGCCGTCCTCGAAATGGGAGGCGGGCCAAGTCCCGCTCGATGTCGTGCCGCTGCTCCAGGAACCTCAAGCTGAGCAGCTCCGCCAGCTCCCCGTGCAGGGGATCGCTCGCCGCATCACCAAGATTGCAGTGGGCGACACCGATATCCAGCGACGGTTCGGAATCGATCACTACTTCGAAATCGATCTGTTCCTGCCGCTGGGGGACAAGACGCTGCGTTTCGGAAAGGATCCGACGGGCGAGCAAAATCCGGTCTACTCCAACAGTTTCCCGGCCACACTGATCGTCCGCCAACTCCCGCCGAGTCTGCGGCCTGGCGACAAACAATACGAGCACGTCGCAACGAATGCCGTCTTCTTCAAGCTCTGGACGTACCGCTCCAGCTATACCCAGCAGTTCGGCGGCCTGCAGCCCGCGCCGCTCTTTATCGCGAATTCTGTCGAGTCAGTCGAGGTGACGAGCAGCGCCCACGTCGCCTCCGGCGTACTTGTGGGAGCGGCGTTCGCCCTGGCGTTCGTTGTGATTGGCGTGGTTTTCTGGTGGTTTCGCGGTTCCGACCGGCAGCACGCTCGCCGCGCGCACGAAGGTCGATCTGGTGACGGCACCCAGCCCGACTTCAGCCAACTGAATTGATCATTGAATTCAACGGCAACGGCTGGGGAATCCAACCACTATTTCGCCACAAACGCCATCCAGTAAAAGATCCAGCCGGTCCCGGCCGTCATGAACATTCCGATAGCAGCCAGGGTTCCCCACCGCGCGTGCCAAGCGCTGTGCGGTCCCGGCTGCGGAGGCCGACTGAAGCGGCGCAGCGCCTGCACGATTACGACGATCCACAGCACCAGCGTCGGAACGGCGAAGAACAGGTGCACGATCAGGCTGATTCCCGTGGGGCACGACCATTTGTGTTCGCTGTCGAAATAGGGCGATGCAAGCGCCCGGTCTTCCCACTGCGTAAAGAACTGCATATCCACTTCAAACAGCGTCACGGCGACGAGCAGCACTGTCGCCATCGTCAATTGCAGCGTTTTGTGCCACCGATAATTCCGGCGGTACTTCACCAGCCACAGACTCGCGAACAGAATCGGCACGACAACAAACATTGCGACGAACACCACATCGAGCATGATCGACCCGCGCCCGAACGGCAGAAAGCCGTCCATGCCTGCGGGTGGAGGCATGTTTTGGGCAAGCAAGCGAGGAAGTAAATCCATGGATGCAGTCGCTAAGCAGCAACGAAAGCGGTCAAGAAACGGCTAGCAGTAAATTCGACGTGAGCGAACTGACGGCTGACAGATTGTAGCGATTTTCATTTGGTTTGATCGTGCCCGCGCCACAGTCTCCGCAGGCTGGAAGGCGCATGTCCCGGCGGAAGGGAGTAACCCGCTGCCTTCTATTCGGAGTTTGAGGACCGGGCGGATAGTCGGGTTGGTGCAAGCGGCATCACCCTCACTATGCTAGGGGGTGCACAATGGGGAAACCCTTACCGCACATCTCGCTCGAGCCAATCCTGAAATGCCGGGTCAATGCTGATCGCTTCGCTCGTCATCCTGAACATCCCGGTCCTTTGGCTGATCGGCTGGGTCGTTTTCGACGATCATGAAACGGCCGCCGAGACCACGATCGACGCCGTGTGGCAAGCGTTGGTCCGGTCGATGGTCCCTTGGTGGATGGCTGATTTCATCCTGGGAGAAGACGCCGATCCTTTCGCCATGCTCTGGCTGGCGTTCTTCGTCCTCGCCTGTATTGCCGCCGTGTATGCCGAGTATCGGTTTATCGTGTGGTTGTTTCCGGGGTTTGGTGCACGCGCGGGTTAAACCTCGTTGAGCGGCTCCTTCGCATCGCCGAATGTCGAAGGCCTGGTGTTCATCTTGTCCATCATCGACAGAAACAGGCGGCACATCTGCCGGTTCGGCTTGTCGCGGTAATTCAGAGCGCGACCGGTCTCGATTCGTCCGCCTCCCCGGCCAATCATAACCACTGGCAATTCGTCGTTATTGTGCCCGCCGGTCATCATGCTGGAGCAAAGCATCAGCATGGAATTGTCGAGCAGTGTGCGGTCTCCTTCCTGGATGGCCTGGAGCTTGCCGGCGATATAGGCGAGCTGCTCAACGAAAAACTGATTCACCTTCAGCCAGTCGGCCGTATCGGAGTGCGACAGCAAATGGTGAATCATGTAGTCGACGCCCAAATGCGGAAACCGCAGCGACGAGTGGTCGTTGTTCAGTTTGAGCGTGGTGATGCGCGTCGTATCGGTCTGGAATCCCAGGACGAGGATGTCGCACATCAGCCGCATGTGGTCGGCGATGTTCTGTGGGAGGCCATCAGCCGGGCGAGCCATATTGGGCTTCTCAAGCGTGGGACGCCACCCTTGCAGTTCTCCCTTTTGTCCCGCCTGCTGGATTCGCTGTTCGACATCGCGCACGGAATCGAGGTACTCGTCGAGCTTGCGCTGATCACGATTGCTGATCTGCCGGCGGATGTCTCCGGCGTCGGCAAGCACCGCGTCGAGGACGCTCTGGTCCCCTTTCTGCGCCCCGTCTTTGAACAGACGATCGAAGGCCAGCGCCGGGTACAGCTCGAGCGGCGTGGGGGTCGTGGCCGAAGACCACGAAATGTGCGAGCTGTACAGCATCGAGTAGTTTTTGTGGACCGAGGGATTCGCCGCCTCGCATCCCAGGACGAGGCTGGGCACCTTCGTCCCGCGGCCGTATGTTTGGGCAAGCAACTGGTCAAAGCTGGTCCCCGAGCGAATGTCGCCCCCCGACGCGAGCGGCGCACCGGACAGCAGATTGCCCGTCTGTGAGCTGTGGATGTTTCCCTTGGTCGCCTCGACGTTGTAAAGACCTTTGACGAACAGCAGTTGTTCGCGGAAATCGGCAAGCGGGGCCAGCACCTGGCCGACTTCCATCGCTTTGCCTTCCCCTTTGACCCACCACTCCCGGCTGTGAAAGCCGTTCCCGGCAAACAGCACCGCCACACGGACCGGGGCGCTGCTGGCCGACTGGGCGGTCGACGTGATTTCATCGCCCCAGACCGGCAGCGACTCGAGCCACGGCAAGGCCATCGAGACGCCGACTCCCCGCAAGAACATGCGCCGGCAGAACTCTTGATTCATGGTCATTGATCCTCGAAAGGGGAGTTTCTCGGTACGATTCCATCTATCGAGCCGGCGGCCGCCCGAACTCAGTCGTCGACTGCCATCTCTCGGCCGCGAATTTGGCGGAACTGCGGACTCCGGACGATACCATCGATCGCCACACCGACCTGGTAGTCGTGCTCCGCCAGACGCTGCTGGATCTCGGTGAGCAACGGTTCGTCTGACAGGATCACGGCGCGACCCAGCGAATAGCCGAGCAGCTTCTTGGCGAACTGATGCACGAACGCGTCGCGACGCTTGTTTCCCAAATACACCTTGAGATCGGCCAGGCCGTCAACCTTTGTGCCGTCGAACAGCACCGTCTTCGTATCGATCGGCAGTCCAGCGGCATCCACCGTACGCAGGCGGCCAATGGCGTCGTAGCCCTCGAGCGCGAATCCGAACGGATCGACCCGCAGGTGACACTTTGCACAGGCCTCGGCGCTACTGTGCAATTGGGTCATCTGCCGTTCGGTAAGTCCCTCAGTGACGGTTTCGGCCAGCGGCGGCACGTCCTTGGGCGGCTTGGGGAGCTTCTCGCCCAGCATCACTTCGCTGAGCCAGGTCCCGCGGAGGATGGG
>JALORD010000062.1 GCA_025459145.1 Pirellulaceae bacterium
CGGGCGTCGACCAGATCACCAGCGACGACAGCGTCGCCAAGGTTTCGGTTGTGGGCCTGGGGATGGCCAAACAAACCGGGGTAGCCGAGAAGATGTTTCGCGCCCTGGCGGACGCGGGGATCAACATCCAGATGATCACCACGAGCGAGATCAAGATCTCGGTCCTCGTCAGTCGCGACCGCGCTGCGGAAGCCCTGCGAATCGTGCATCACGCGTTCGAACTCGACAAAGAGCCGGCCGAGCCGGTAAAGCCCTGGACCGGCCATGCCGCGGCTCCCGATGCGGCAGCCGTCGTCGCCCGGCTGCAGGGGATCAACATGGAGGATCTTACGATCGACGGCATCGACCTCGACAGCACGCAGGCCCGCGTGACGATCGCCGGCGTTCCTGATCAGCCGGGGATCGCGGCCAAGGTGTTTGAGGACGTGGCCGCGGCGGGCGTATTCGTCGACATGATCGTGCAGAGCCATCCGTCGCTCGGCGGGTCGGCGACGCTCAGCTTCACCGTGCCGCAGAACCAACTCACGCGGAGTGTCGAAGCGGCCAAGCGGATCGCCCAGAATCTGGGATGTCGTGAGGTCAGCTCAAGCCCGATCATCGCGAAGCTGTCGGTGAGCGGTGTCGGCTTGCGAACGCACACGGGCGTCGCAATCCGGATGTTCAAGGCTCTGGCCGAAGCGGGAATCAACCTCGAAATGATCAACACCAGCGAAGTGCGGGTCAATGTGGTCGTCGAGGGCGCCGCGGGCGAAAAGGGACTCAAGCAGTTGCAGGCGGCGTTTGCCGATGTGATGCGGTAGACGAAGAAGCACGAAATCCGAAATTCGAAGCACGAAACATGGGAACGCGCTTCGGTCATTCTGGATTCCTTCAACTGCATTTGTTTCGGATTTCGAAATTCGGATTTCGGATTTAAACCCTGATGTTGCTCATCGATGGCCATCTCGATCTGGCGATGAACGCCCTGGAATGGAACCGCGATTTGACGCGGCCGCTCGCGGAAATGCGCGAGCGCGAAGCGGGCAAGACCGACAAGGTCGATCGCGGGCGGGGCGTCTGCACGCTTCCGGAAATGCGCCGCGGCGGGATCGGGTTGTGCATCGCGACGCAGATTGCCCGCTATGTCGCGCCGGGCAATCCGCTGCCGGGCTGGCATTCGCCGGAGATCGCCTGGGCCATGACCCAGGGGCAACTCGCCTGGTACCAGGCCATGGAAGACCGCGGCGAGATGGTGCAGATCGCCTCGCGCGCGGCGCTCGATCGGCATGTAACGCTGTGGCAGGAAGCTCCCGCCGCAGGCCAGGAAGATCGCCGCCCCGTCGGCTATATCCTGTCGCTCGAAGGAGCCGATTCGATTGTCGAACTGTCGTACTTGGAGCGGGCGTATGCCAGCGGCCTGAGGGCGATTGGCCCGGCGCATTACGGCCCGGGGCGGTACAGTCCCGGCACTGGAGCGAGCGGTGGTCTGACGCCGGCTGGCCGCGACCTCGTCCGCGAAATGCAGCGGCTGGGAATTACGCTCGACGTGACGCACCTGACCGACGAGGCGTTTTGGGAAGCCCTCGAAATCTATGACGGGCCCGTCTGGGCCAGCCACAACAACTGCCGCGAGCTCGTGCCCCACCAGCGGCAGTTCAGCGACGAGCAACTCAAGGAGCTGATCCGTCGCGATGCGGTGATCGGCGGGGCGTTCGACGCCTGGATGATGGTCCCCGGCTGGGTTCGCGGCAAGACGACGCCAGCCGACACGGGCGTCAAAATTGAGACGATCGTCGACCACTTCGACCACATCTGCCAGCTCGCCGGATCGGTGCGGCACTGCGCGATCGGTTCGGACCTCGACGGCGGGTATGGCACGGAGCAAACGGCCGGCGACCTCGATTCAATCGCGGACCTCGCCCGACTCGCTGAGATTCTCACCCGCCGCGGATACAGTGCGGATGACGTAGCCGCTATCATGCATGCCAACTGGCTTCGCAAGTTCCGCGAAGCATTGCCCGCCTAGCGACACCTGCACATTTCAGCCCGCACCCTATGAAACTCGCCAAGTACCAGTCTCCCGGAGGTCAGCCCGGGGTGGCCCGCGTCGAAGGAGATCAACTCCTGCCGCTCGATCTGTCGCGCGGCCAGTACCGCTCGCTGTTTGAGATTCTCGAAGCCGAGAACCCCTACGAGGCGGCCGAGTTCCTGACCGATGGCGACCGAATTCCGCTCGCCAGCGTGAATCTGCTCCCGCCGATCGACCAGCAAGAGGTGTGGGCCGCCGGCGTGACCTACAAACGCAGCAAAGTCGCCCGGATGGAGGAGTCCGAAGCAGCCGCGTCATGCTACGACCGGGTGTACGTCTCGCCTCGGCCGGAATTATTTTTCAAAGCGACGCCGAGTCGCGTTTCTGGCCACGGACAGCCGCTGCGGATTCGCCAGGATTCGGAGTGGAACGTCCCCGAGCCGGAACTGACGCTCGTGCTGACGAGCAAACTGCAACTCGTGGGCTTCACCGTCGGCAATGACATGAGCTCGCGGGACATCGAGGGGGATAATCCGCTCTACCTGCCGCAGGCCAAGTGCTACAACCAGTGCTGCGGCCTGGGGCCGTGGATCACGCTGGCGGTCGGCATGCCGCCGCGGAACGAGATCGGCATTCGCCTCGTGATTCACCGAGGCGGCAAGACCGTTTATGACGGCCGGACGAGCGTCGATCACATGGCCCGCACTTTCGAGAACCTCATCGGCTGGCTGGGGCGCGACAACTCGTTCCCCACCGGTGCGCTATTGCTCACCGGCACGGGGATCGTCCCGGAGGGGAATTTCACGCTCCTGGCCGGCGACATCGTCGAGATCAAGATCGACGGCATCGGGACGCTCTTGAACCCGATTGTGCAGGGGTAAACCCGCGTTATGCGGCGTGCTTCCCTCGCGACCGAGAAATCGCGACCGAGAAGTCGCGAGCGAAATCCGAGGTCCGGTCCAATCGGCCGTTGCCGAGTGGGGCCGATCTTCTTAAACTGGTGGATTCGCCATGGATCACAAGCTGTGGGGGCGGCCTTTGTCGCCAGCCTAGTTGGCACCCTGCGGACTGAGCACCCACCGAGGAGTACTAGCGGACATGACGATCGACAAGAGCCTGAAGGTCAAGGCAGGAGCGATCAAGAACCGTAACGTTCTGACACGCGCCGAGCGGATCACCAAATTGATTGAGGCCGACCGTTGGAAGGAGGGGGATAAGGTCCTCGGACTTCCCAAGGTCCGCGTCATCAAGATCTCGATGAAGAAAAAGAAGAAAGCCAAGGCCGAAGAAGGTGCCGAAGCCGCCAAGGGTGGCGCCGCTGCTGCCAAACCGGCAGCCAAGCCGGCCGGCAAGAAGTAAGGTTCGGCGGACTGCCGAGGCAATGGGCTCCGGCACGTTGGGCTCGCAGGACGTTTGGCAGGGCTCGCCGCTGCGCAACAAGGCACAGCCGGCGCGGAGACGTGTGGGGGCATGCGCGTCAAATTTGAATATGGTCGCGACGGGCTCTACGCCGAAATCCCCGACGAGCGAGTGGTCCGCACGCTCAGCTACAAAGACGCTGTGCCGCTGGCCGATCCGGCCGCTTCGCTCCGCCAACTGCTCGCTCAGCCGACGGGTTCACGGCCACTGGCCGAGCTTGCTCGCGGCCGGCGAGATGCCTGCATCGCGATCTGCGATATCACGCGTCCAGTTCCCAACGAACTGATCCTGCGGCCGGTTCTGGAGACGCTCGAAGCGGAGGGGATTCCCCGTGAGCGGATTACGATCCTGGTGGCGACCGGCCTTCACCGGCCCAATCTGGGGGCCGAACTGGTTGAGATGGTCGGCCAGCACATCGCCCGTCACTATCGAATCGAGAACCACGATGGGCTCGATCTGGCCAGCCATACGTTCCTGGGGAACAGTCCCCGCGGCGTACCGATCTGGATCGACAGCCGGTATGTCTCGGCCGACCTGAAGATCACGACCGGGCTAATTGAACCGCACCTGATGGCCGGCTTCTCGGGCGGGCGAAAGCTCATCTGCCCGGGGATGGCATCCCTCGAAACGGTCAAGGTGTGGCACGGTCCCGCATTCCTCGAACATCCGCAGGCCGATTGCGGCATCCTCGCGGGCAATCCGGTGCACGAGGAGAATACCTGGATCGGCAGGCACACGGGGTGCGATTTCATCATCAATGCGGTGATCGACGCCCAGCGGCGGCCGCTGAAGTGGGTCGCGGGAGACATGGTCGCCGCGTTCGAGGAAGGCGTGGCGTTCGTGCGTGACGTGGTTCGCGACACGGTCGCCGAGCCCGTGGACATTGTCGTCAGCAGTTGTGCCGGCTACCCGCTCGACACGACCTTCTATCAGTCCGTGAAGGGGATGACCGGCGCGCTGCCGATTGTGAAGCAGGGGGGGACGATCATCCTCTGCGCGAGTCTCACCGAGGGGATCGGCAGCCCGCAGTTTCAGCAGCTCTTTCGCGAGCATGCCACGCTCGAAGGATTTGTCGAGCGAATCCTCGGGAAGGACTACTTCGTGATGGATCAGTGGCAACTGGAGGAAATGGCCAAAGTCCGCCGCAAAGCGAAGGTGAAGATGGTGAGCCACGGCATCTCCGCCGACGTGCTCAACGGCCTGTTCGTGGAAGCGGCCCCATCGATCGAGCAGGCGGTCGCCGATTCGCTCGCCGAGTATGGTCCCAGCGCCAGAATCGCGGTCATTCCGAAGGGGCCGTACGTGTTGGCGCAGGTGGCGTAGCGGCTTGAGCTTCTCGTTGCCCCGCTGGCGCAGTATGTCGCTCCAGAAACGATTGCCAGCCCGCGGCGATTTTGGGAATCAGCCGCACGCTCCTTCCAGCCGGGAGCACCGCGAGTTGCCGCTCCTCGGGATCGATCGCCAGATAGATTTCGCCCCGCTCGTCCGCAAAGCGCACAAGCCAGCGAATCGCGTCGCCCTGCAATGGTTGCGGGGGGGCGTCCCATTCGTAGCTCGGATCGTCGACCAAAGCGGCGCGGGCGTGAACGAGCCCCTTCACCCGGCTGACGTCGTAGCGGGCCGCCACCGCGAACGTGAAATCGCCGACCGCCAGCGGCTCGCTGTTGCTTCCGGGAGCGTTTTCTGCGGACGAGTCGCGGGGCGCGAGCTTCAGGATTTCGACCTCTCGCCCATTGCGAACCAGCCACGCCCCGTCCGCGCCATAGAGGGCGAGCGAACGCTTTGTACGCTCGACGTTCCACCACCAGGCAAACCCGGCGGCTGCCACCGCGACGGCGATCATCAGCAAAACGGCCAGTTTTCCGCGGTCGAGCATCGTGGTTTTCGGGCTTGCGGGAGTTAGTGGCCGGTTTGCGAAGTGGCACAGGTTCGATACAATCGCGACTTTATTCGCTATTCGCAGGCGTCAACAGACCCGGAGCCTACCTGCCGTGGCCGACCCGTTCGATCCCTACCGCGAAGCCTTGGTGATGGAAACCGAAACCATCTGGCCGGCCGAGTATGCCGATCTGCCGGCCGCCGAGAAGGTGACGCTCGAAGGAAAACTGCACGCCGATCCAGCGGCCTGCTCGAATCTGGTCTACGTCCGAACCCACACGGGATTCTGCCGGCAGATCACCGTCACTCCGGCCGACGTCGAGCGGCTCGGAAGCTGATCTGCCCTTTCGCGACCGACGCCATGCCCACCACGATTCGCGTCGCCCTCGGCGAGCGGAGCTACGATATTCAGATTGGCCGCGGGCTGCTTACGGCCGTGGCGTCGCTGGCCCGCGAACGATTGGCGGCCAGCCGCGTGGTGCTCGTCACCGATTCCGGCGTGCGGCGGCCGCACGCAGAGTTCGTCGCCCAATCGCTGGCCGCGGTCCAAGTCGCCGTCGAGTTGCTGGAAGTGCCCGCCGGTGAAGCGAGCAAGTCGGTCGCCGAGGCCGAGCGGCTCTGGAATGAACTGGCGGCTCGCAAGGTCGATCGCAAGGCGGTCGTCGTGGCGGTGGGGGGCGGTGTCGTGGGGGATCTGGCAGGCTTCATCGCCGCCACCTACGCCCGCGGGCTGACGTTCGTTCAAATTCCGACGACGCTCCTAGCGCAGGTCGACAGCAGTGTCGGCGGCAAGGTCGGCATCAACCTCCCGTCATCGAAAAACATCGTCGGTGCCTTTTGGCAACCGGCCGAAGTGCTGATCGATCTCGATGTCCTCGCGACCTTGCCCGAGCGCGAGTATCGCTCGGGATTGGCCGAAGTGGTCAAGTACGGCGTCATCCTCGATGCCGAGTTCTTTGACTATCTCGAGGCGCACTCGGGCGACCTCTTGCGCCGCGATCCGGTCGTTCTCGAACACATTATCGCTCGCAGCTGCCGGCTAAAGGCAGACGTCGTGGAACAGGACGAGCGCGAGCTCACAGGCCTGCGGGCCGTGCTCAATTACGGACACACGTTCTGTCACGCGATTGAAACCGTCAGCGGCTACGGACGCTACCTCCACGGCGAAGCGGTCGCCATCGGCATGGTGTGCGCTGCCCGGCTGGCCCGGCTGATGGGCCGCATCGACGACGAACTGCCACGTCGGCAGCACGCGCTCCTCACGCGATTGGGATTACCGACTGACGTCGAAAACCTGCCAGAGGGCGCGCTGCTTGCGGCGATGCAACGCGACAAGAAAACCGAGCACGGAAAACTGCGATTTGTGCTTCCCAGCCGCTTGGGACACGTCGAGCTCGTGGGTCAAGTCGATCCGGCGCTGGTGCACCGCTCCCTGATGTCCGAACCTGGGTAAGTACCCACTTTCTCGGGAAACCGCAGTATTTGTTTGCGGCAAGCCGCAAGACATGGTCCAATAACGGTTAGACGCGAGTAGCAGACCAAGTTCGTGCGAAGCATAAGGGAAATCTGATGGACCCCGCAGCCACGGTATTTGTTGTCGACGATGATGCAGCAGCACGTGAATCGGTGCTGGCGCTCGTCAGCCTCAAGGGCGTTCCCGCCAAAGGGTTCACGAGCGCTGAAGAGTTCCTGGCTCAATTCGATCCGCAGCACACCGGGTGTCTGGTAGTCGATGTGCGGATGACCGGGATGTCGGGCCTTCAGCTCTTGCAGCAATTGCAAGCGCGGGGCAGCACGTTGCCGACCATCGTGATTACCGGTTACGCCGACGTGCCAATGGCCGTCCGGGCGATGCAGTCGGGAGCGATGACGTTCCTCGAAAAGCCGTGCCAGGATCAGGAACTGTGGCACGCCATCCAGCAAGCGCTCGACAAGGAAGCGACGCTCAGCAATCTGCGGAAGCAAAAGGGCGAGATCGAATCGCGGCTGGCCACGCTGAGCGAGGACGAAGTCGCCGTGCTTCGCAAACTGCTCGAAGGTTTGCCCAACAAGCGAATAGCCGTCGATCTCGACATCGGTCTGCGGACGGTGGAATTGCGGCGGTCGAACATCATGAAAAAGATGGACGCCGCATCGCTGCCGGAACTGGTCCGCATGGCGATCCTGGTTGGCTTTCTCAAGGCGGAATCCACAACGTAGTCCAACCCTTGGCAACCCCGCCGCGTGATGATGTTCGCTGAAGAACCGGTGATGGATCGCGTCGCGGCCGAGGTGCTGCTCACGCTAGTGCCGGGAGTCGGCCCGCGGCTGCGCAAAACGCTGCTCGGCCACTTTGGCAGCGCTGCCGAGGTGCTGCAGGCCGCGCCGAGCGAGCTGCGGAGCGTTCCCGGCATTGGCACCAAGACCAGCCGGGCGATTCTGGCGGCCCGCAAAGAGGTCGACGTCGCCGCGGAACTGAATACTTGCCAGCAGGCGGGCATCAAAATCCTCGTCGAGTCGACCGACGAGTATCCGGCCCGCTTGGCGGAGATTCCCGATCCGCCCGGGGTGCTGTTCGTGCGGGGCGAGATTGTGCCGGCCGATGGCTTGGCCGTGGCGATTGTGGGAACGCGTCATGCGACGCACTACGGCCTTGCACAGGCGGAACGTCTGGCCGGCGGTCTGGCGCGGGCCGGCTACACCGTGGTCAGCGGGCTGGCTCGCGGCGTCGATGCGGCGGCCCATCGCGGCGCGCTCAAGGCGGGTGGGCGCACGCTCGCGGTTCTGGGGAGCGGCGTGCTGAATATCTATCCGCCGGAGCACGTCGAACTGGCCAGCGAGATCAGCGAGCGCGGGGCCGTGATGAGCGAGAACCCGCCGCACTCTCCGCCTCTCTCCGGCGCGTTCCCCCAGCGGAATCGGATTATCACCGGACTGAGTCTGGGCGTGATTGTGGTCGAAGCCTCCGATCGTTCGGGCGCGCTCATCTCGGCCCGCCACGCGATGGAGCAGGGGCGCGAAGTGTTTGCCGTTCCCGGCCGCGTCGACAACCGCATGTCCCGCGGCTGCCATCGACTGATTCGGGACGGAGCGAAGCTGGTCGAGTCGATCGATGACGTGCTCGAGGAACTGGGACCGTTGGCCACGCCGACGCCGCGCGACGATGGCCGCGAGGTTCGCCATCCGGCCGAACTGCAATTGAACGAACCCGAGCAGGCCGTGCTGGCCGCGATTGCCGACGAGCCGATCGGCATCGACGAAATCGTCGTCGCCTCCGGGCTCCCCGTGGCCAATGTGCTCGCCACGATCAGCGTGCTGGAAATGCGCCGCTTGGTAAAGCGCGTCGGCGGCAGCCGCGTTGTGCGGTCGTTCTAGCGCCAGCCCGTTCGTAGAACTTCAACGCGCGGCAGGCGCCACGCCCACGCTGGCGGGGCGTGCGAACGGGCGAATGCTTGCGGCGCATCTTGCTGGCCGATGGCGGTCAAGTAACATGCGGCTATTCCCCATCGCATTTGCACGTTCTGACGATCTCCATGAGCGACCCGCAGCCAGAGCCGCCAGCCAAGCCGCAGGCCGCCACTCCATCGACTTCTCAGGAACCCCTCTGGCGGCGGGCGCTCGACAACCCGTGGGTCATGCTGGGAATGCTGTTCTTCGTGACGGCAGCCTTGGGCCTTCCTGTCCTCTGGATGAGCCGCGGCTTTTCGCTCTGGGGGAAGGTCGTCGTCAGCGTGCTGGTCGTCGCCTGGACCGTGCTAATCCTCTGGCTCTTTTGGCTCGTCATGGTCTGGAGCTATACGCGAATCGTCGACGCTTTGTAGCTTCTTTGGGTCGCATCGCAACAACCCGCGTGTCCTGCATTTTTGGCCCGGTCGGTTTTGTCGGGGGGGGATTTCTCTGCAGAATTTGGCTCGGAACGATTGTCCCGACGACCAACTGTGCAAAAGTTCCTTGGCGCTTTCTGCGCACATGAATACACTACACTGTGGGCAGGGAGCTAATGCGTCCGCGGGCGCAACTGCGCGGCTTCCCAGCAGTTCGACGGAGTTGGTGGGAGGAACGTCGGAATGAGCAATACCGATTCCGGACGCGGTCCGTCGCCACCGTTTCCCCCCGTTCCCGGGCCGTACCCGCTACGGCCGGGGACGGTCCCGGTGGCTGCTCCGCTTCCCCTTTCGGCGCAGGCCGCTTCTCCTGCCGTCCCCCGCCCCGTGCCCGTTGCGGTGCGCCCCGTGCCGGTACCTGTGTCCCAGCCAGTCTCAAGCGGCGTGGCGCCGGCCGCCCGGCCGATCCCAGTCGCCCCGCGTCCCGTTCCGGTGAGCGTCGTTCCGACCGGAAATGTTCCGGTCGTCAAGGAAGACGCAGACGACGGGGAAACGCCTGATCCCACCGCTCGCGCCGCGCGGGCCGCACCGCCGTGGCTCGTAAGCCTGGTGGTCCACATGGTGCTGGTCATCATCCTGGCCCTGCTCACGATTCCGCTGCTCAACAAGAATCAGGTCGAGATCACGGCGCAGTACGCCGAGGAACTCGGTGAGCAACTGATCGACGACAATCTGCAGTCTCCCGAGTCGCTCGACATGGATGTCAAGATTCCGGAGCTTTCGTTCGATACGCTGCCGACGGATAGCCCGCTCGCCGCGCCGCCGGAACTCGACATTAGCCTGCTCGACGCCAATAAGGCCACAGACGACATTCCAGCGCCGAGCATTGGCCTCGCTCTGTCGGGGCGTGAGGCCGGAAGCAAGAAGGCGCTCCTGGCGGCTTATGGCGGCAATGCCACGACCGAAGAAGCCGTCCGCCGCGGGCTCGAATGGCTGGCCAGGCAGCAGATGAAAGATGGCGGTTGGAGTCTGACCGGACCGTATCCCGATGGCGCGTCGATCGACAATCGCCTTTCGGCCACCGCGATGGCGCTCCTGGCGTTTCAGGGGAATGGTCAGACACACCTCGTCGGCGACTTCAAGAACGAAGTCAAACGCGGGTGGGATTTTCTGCTCAAGATGCAGAATCCCGATGGTTACTTCGAGCACGATTCGGCCGCCCATCATCGGCTCTACGCGCAGGCCCAGGCGACGATCGCCCTCTGCGAAATCTACGGCATGACGAAGGACGAAAAGTTCAAGCGCCCTGCACAGCTCGCGCTGAACTTTGCCCACAAAGCACAATCGCCCGAAGGGGGTTGGCGGTACGAGCCGCAGATCGATTCGGACACCTCGGTCACGGGCTGGTACGTCATGGCCTTGCAAAGCGGACTGATGGCCGGGCTCGAAGTGCAGAGCCCCGCGCTCGATAAGATCAATCAGTTCCTCGACCGCTGCGGGCACGAAAACCAATCGAAGTACGCCTACAAGCCGGGCATGGAAGCGACGCTGACGATGACGGCCGAAGGGCTCCTCTGTCGGCAGTACCTGGGCTGGAAGCACGAGGACGAACGGATGCGGCAGGGAATCGAATTCGTCCTGGCCAATCCGATCGATTATGCCGATCAGAACGTCTATTACTGGTACTATGCGACGCAGGCCTGCCACCACATGGATGGCGAGCATTGGAATCGCTGGAACGCCGTGATGCGGCAAGCGATTCCTGAGGCGCAGCTCAAAACGGGCAACGATCGGGGCAGTTGGGCTCCGTCGGGAGATCGCTGGGGACCCCACGGCGGGCGACTGTACACCACCTGCCTGTCGATCTACATGCTCGAAGTCTACTATCGCCATTTGCCGATTTATAAGTGGCGGTTGCAGTAGCGACTGTTCGGATTCTATGCGGCCGTCTCATTTCGGCGCCGGCGCTCCGTTGCCGCGCGAATCCACCCGGCGGGTCCTTTCTTTGCGGAAAAATGCCGGTTTTTGCCCACTTGCGGGACTCGATTGAGCTTGACTTGCGGCAGGACGCCACGAAGAATCCAGCAGTGACCGAGCCTTTGCCAATTACCTTGATGGCCCCCTCCCTTGTGTGCCTCAGGTTTGGTCCGGGTAAGTGCAACTCGCGAAGTTGAACCGTGTGGTGTAACGAGCATAGTTGCCCTTACGTAGTTGAACGGGCACTGTTGATTGTGCCGCACCTTCCTTTGCCGACCTGCCAGCCTGCGATCGTCTGAGAATTTCTATGATCAGGCACTTGCCGCGCCTTGCCGTCGGATCCCTCGAACTCACCTCACGAGCGCCTGCGGGCGATGCCGACCCGATCATCTGGGGCCTCCTCGCGGCGCTAGCGGAACTGGGCCGCCCGATCGCTCACTTCCATTCGCAAAGCTGCCTTGCCCCGCACGATGCGGCCCGCTCGCTCACCGGGAGCGGCAGTCGGCACCTCGATAGCTGGGCGATGAGCCGCTCGACCTGTGCCCGCACACTCCTGAGAGCCAGCGAGCAAGCGGAGTTGGCCGTAGTCACGGGCTCATTCGCTCAAGATCTTCGGACGAGCCAGAAGCCCGCGGTAGGGGGTAGCAGCCTCAACCAGTTATGCGATTGGCTCCAGTTGCCGCGGATCGGCGTCGTCGACGTTGCGGATCTCGATCCCTGCCAACTAACCGTGCGGCCGCCGCAACTAGACGGTATTCTGCTCGATCGGGTCGCCGATGCCCGGGATGCCATCATTTGGCGGACCAACTTGGAGGCGCTTTGGAACGTGCCGGTGCTCGGCTGGCTCGATCAAGTTCCGACGCTGCGAGGGCTTTGCAGCACGCTTCCGGCCGGGCGCGATCCCTCGCCCGAATTGTGCACGGCGCTCGGCCGCCGGCTGCTCGGGAATCTGCGAACCGACCTGCTGGCGACGCTGGCCGACCGGGCGGGACTCGTCGAGTTGCCGGCCGACGATCTGACGTACGAACTGGCGGGCGGCCCCCTTCGCATTGCCGTTGCCTACGACGAGGAGTGCTGCGGCTATTTTCCTGATACGCTCGACCTGCTCGAGGAGGCCGGCGCCGAATTGTGCGATTTTTCGCCGCTGCGGAGCGGCTCGCTGCCGGATGGCGCCGACATCGTCTATTTTGGCGGCGGTCATCCCGAACGCACGCCGCCAGCGCTTGCCACGAACTTCTGCCTGCAACAGTCGCTATGTGCCTTTGCCGCTGCGGGTGGACGGGTCTATGCAGAGGGGAGCGGCGTGGCGTACCTGGCCCGCGAAATGCTCCTCCCGGGCGGCCGCCGCGTGCCGATGGCGGGGCTACTGCCGGTCCGAGCGCGATACATCGCAGAGCCTCCGCTTCCCGAACCGATTGAGGTCACCTTCAACACCAGTTGCTGGATGGTCGATCAGGGAACCACTGTCCGAGGATATTCCACGCCTCAGTGGGAACTTGAACCGACGGGCGCCGTCGTCGCCCTGGCTCGCGAAGCCCGCCATCGCCGCGATCTTTTGGCCAGCGGCAATGTGATCGGCAGCCGGGTGATGCTCAATCTGGCCGCCAACGAACACCTGATGCGGCGGTTCATGCAGCCGGCTGGCGTGCTCGCGCCGGTTCGCCGCCGCCGCTAGCGGAGGGTCGCACGAAAAAGGCCCGATGCCACCCCAGTGGTCATCGAGCCAAGATTATCGAGGCGTTGTTGTGCGTTGCGAGTTGCGATCAAGAGCCGCAGCTACTTCGCGAGTTCCGCTTCAATCACCGCCATGACTTCCTTCGAGTCGGGGGCAGTCCGCGGGGCGAAGCGGGCGACCACTTCGCCATTCTTGCCGATCACGAATTTCTCGAAGTTCCAGGTGATGTCGCCCTTGTCCTTCGGCTTCGTCTCGACCGAGGTCAGGTACTTGTAGAGCGGAGCGGCCTCGGCCCCGTTCACGTCGACCTTCGAAAACATCGGGAACTTCACCTTGTAGGTCGCCTCGCAGAATTCAGCGATCTGGGCGTCGGTTCCCGGTTCCTGCTTGCCAAACTGGTTGCAGGGGAAGCCCATCACGACCAGCCCCTTGTCGCTGAGCTTCTCGTGCAGCGCTTCCAGCTCTTCGTACTGCGGCGTGAGACCGCACTTGCTGGCCACATTGACCACCAGCAGCACCTTTCCCTTGTAGTCGGCCAGGTTCACGTCCTTGCCGGTGATGGACTTCATCGTGAAATTCAGTGCGGCGGGGGCCTTCTCTTCGGCCGGGGCGTTGCTGGCGGCGGCCACTGCCGCGGCGACGACGCCGGCCAGCAAAAGCGAACTCCACTTAGTCATTGGTTCGTACTCCTCGGTAAATAGGATCGACAGTATGCAATGCGGGCTGGAAGACATTCTTCCGACCCGGCAAGTCGGCTGCAAAGTCCCCTTCAGGATAACCGTCTGGCTGCGGGGTTTCCAGCGCCGGCCAATGATCCGAGATTTCGTAGCGAACGCTGCTACGGCTTTCCTACACAGTACAGCACGCGCTCGGTGCGGAGCAGGATCGCCCCTCCCGCGACAGCCGGCGACGCCAGTGCCTGGCCAATTAGCTGATTCCGGGCCACAGACTCATACCGGTCGCCGGGAACAACAACGGTCGTCACCCCCTCCTGGCTCGTGAAGTAGAGCTTCCCCGCGGCCAGGATCGGGCTGGCCCCGTAGTTGCCGCCGAGCCGCTGTTGCCACTTTTCCAGACCGCTCGCGGCGTCGAGGCACGTCAGTACCCCGAGCGACGACACGAAGTAGAGCTGCTCGCCGGCGATGATTGGCGACGAGATTTCTGGGACTTGCTTCTCATAACGCCACGCGACGTGCGACTCGGTGACATCTCCCTCGCCGTCCACGCGAATTGCCCAAAGCTGCGGCTTCATGTAGCCGGTGCAGATGTAGACCAGGCCTTCGCGAAAAACGGGGCGGGGAATCGTGGCATGGCCATCGCCATAGTTCACGCGCCACAGCTCGCGGCCATCGGCCGGATTGTAGCTGACGACCCACTGCGCGCCAGGGACGACGATCTGCTGCCGGCCGGCATGCGCGATGGCGAGCGCCGTACTGAACGCCCGGCGATGCTTCCCGGCGGCTTCGATCGGCGGCCTCGCGGTTTGCCAGCGAGTCTGGCCCGTTTCAGCATCGAGCGCCACGACGAACTGCCGATCGACGCCGTCGCACGGAAAGATCACGAGTCCCTCGTGCAGAATCGGCGAGCTGCCGGGCCCCGTGATGTCGTCGAATTCGAACCGCCGCTGCCACAGAATCTTCCCTGTCACCATGTCGAGCGCGTACGTTCCGAGCGGCCCAAAGTGGCAGTAGAGCCGCCGGCCATCGCTCACCGGTGTGGGCGAGGCATACGAGTTGGTAGCGTGGATTGGCGGCGGGTCGGCGACTTCGCCCAGCTCGATCCTCCGCAGCAGTTCGCCCGTCGCAAGGTTAATCTCCAGCGCCAGCAGCGTCACCGATGAATGAGCCTGAAACTGCTCGCGAAACTCTTTATACAAACCCTCTTCGAGTCGCCGCGCCGTTTCATCAACCGCCAATGCCGTGGCCTCCGACGAGGTGAGCCAAACGCGATCCCCCACAACGACCGGCGACGACCAGCCGCGGCCCGGAATCGCCGCCTGCCACGTCGGCTCATAGAACCCGCCCCAGCGCGTAGGCAACTCAGCCGCATCGGCTGTGCCATCGCCCCGAGGTCCGCGGAACTGGAGCCAATCGGCGGCATGCGCGGTGGAGGTTTGGGCAAGCAGTCCAGCCGCGGCAAACGCCGTTACGACGCCCCGCACATTCTGCACGGCGATCCAGTGACGCATCGGGGGTCGACCTCCCAAGGAGCGGACAATCGCGGCAAGCGATTCAGTCGATAGAGCTTGCGCAAGGGCGTTGTAATCGTTGGTCGCGCCGCCTGTTCGATTATACGCCGCTCATAAGCAGTGTCGGCAGATTCGCGGCACCGTGACGAGGGTCTCTTACGACGCCCCCGCCTCGGCCATTCGCGGTTCCCCCCGCTGGCTGCGGCGCTCGATGGCGGCTCCCACGAAGCCAGCAAAGAGCGGATGGGCCCCGGTCGGTTTCGATTTGAATTCGGGGTGGAACTGCACCGCCAGAAACCAGGGATGGTCCGCCAGTTCGATGATTTCAACCAGTTTGCCGTCGGGACTCGTTCCCGAGAACTCAAAGCCATGGGCCTGGAACTGCTGCCGATACTGGTTGTTGAACTCGTAGCGGTGGCGATGCCGTTCGCTCACCTGTGCGGTCCCGTAGGCTTCGCGAGCGTGTGACCCCTCGACCAGAATCGTCGGCTGTGCCCCCAGCCGCATCGTGCCCCCCTTGTCGGTAATGTTGCGCTGTTCGTCCAAGAGGCAGATCACCGGATGGGGCGTATCTTTGCTGAATTCGGTCGAGTGGGCCCCGGCCAGACCGGCGACGTGCCGGGCGAATTCGATCGCGGCACATTGCATCCCGAGGCAGATGCCAAAAAACGGAATCTGCCGTTCGCGGGCGAACTGAATCGCCTCGATCTTCCCTTCGATGCCCCGTTCGCCAAACCCGCCGGGAACGAGGATCCCGTCGTACCCTGACAAGAGACGCACGGCCCCCTCGCGTTCGATCTCCTCGCTTTGAATCCGCCCGACGCGGACTTGCGCCGCGTGGTGAATGCCGGCATGGTCGATCGATTCGTAGATCGACTTGTAGGCGTCTTTGTGTTCGGCATATTTGCCGACCACGGCAATGCTGATCTCGTGCTTGGGATTGCGAAGCGTATGCAGAATCTGCCGCCAACTGTCGAGATCGAGCAAGCTGGCCTTCAGCCCCAGGCCAAGCTTCTTCACGATCAGCGAATCGAGCCCATGGTCGACCAGCGACAGCGGCACTTCGTAGATCGAAAAGTCCTTGTCCTTCTCTTCGATCACGGCATCCTTCGGGACATTGCAGAACAGGGCCATCTTGTCGCGGTCTTCGCGCGAGATCGACCGCTCGGTCCGGCAAATGAGGATGTCGGGCTGAATACCGATCTGCCGCAAGAGGCCCACCGAGTGCTGCGTAGGCTTCGTTTTGAGTTCCCCCGCCGCCTTCAGGTACGGCACCAGCGTGAGGTGGATATAGAGGCAGTTCTCC
>JALORD010000416.1 GCA_025459145.1 Pirellulaceae bacterium
GGCGAAGCGGCTCGTGGACATGATTTGGCCCCGGCGGGGCCATCGGTCCCCGCTTTCCCTGTTGATTCTATGATGATCCTACATAGAGAGTGCCCGGCCAAGTCAATTTGTCACGCGCCAATTCTTGCCGCGGGGCGAAGGGGGGCGAAAAATGCATCGCTGGCGATCGGTAGGGACTGCGGGAGGCTAACAGCAAGGCGCCGCAAGTTGTGCGCTGGCCAGCAGTTACAGCAACACCGGCCGGCCCACCGCACACTTTACGTTATTCGTCCTTTCCCGGCGCTCGATGCGGTTCGAAAGCCGTTCGCTGGGACTGCTGCGCCTCTTGGTGGCGATTTACAGCGTCCTCATAGAGGATTTCCTGACTTCGCCGTCGACGCTTTGCGCCCCGCGGCACTTTAGCCCGCGGATATTTGCCGTCCGGCTGCAGCACGCGGGCCTTCAGATTGTCGTCGAAATACACTTCCAGCACTTGAATCAAACGCTGTTTGAGCGGCGGATCATCGACGGGAACCAGCAATTCGATACGGCGATCCAGATTCCGCGGCATCCAATCGGCACTCGAAATAAAAACCAGGTCGTCACCGCCGTGACAGAAGCGAAGAATTCGGGCGTGCTCGAGAAATCGATCGATGATGCTGGTGACGGTAATGTTCTCGCTGAGTCCAGGCACTCCGGGCCGCAGACACGAGACCCCGCGGACATTCAGCCGTACGGGCACTCCCGCCTGGGAGGCGGCGTACAGGGCCTGAATTAACTCCGGATCGACGAGCGAATTGAACTTCGCCTGAATGAAGGCCTGTTGGCCATGCCGTTTGCGCTGCGTTTCACCTTCGACTAATTCCAAGAGACGCTGCCGCATTCCGGTCGGCGCCGCTTCGATTTTGCGATACCGCTGCGGCTGCGAGTAGCCGGTAATCGCATTAAAAAAACTCACCGCGTCGGCACCGAGCTCTTCATTGGCGCTAAGCAGGCTAACATCGCTATATAGGCGGGCCGTGAGTTCGTTGTAGTTCCCCGTGCCGAAATGGACGTAGCGAACGATTCCGTGCGGCTCGCGGCGCACGATGATGCAAACTTTGGCGTGGGTCTTGAGTCCCTTCACGCCGTAGATGACCTGTACGCCATTTTCTTCGAGATTCCGGGCCCATTCGATATTCCGGGCCTCATCGAAGCGAGCCTTGAGTTCGACGATCGCGGTCACCGATTTGCCGCGCTGAGCGGCCCGGGCGAGCGCGGCCACAATCGGGCTGTGACGGCTCGTCCGATAGAGGATCTGCTTGATTGCGAGGACATCGGGATCGGCGGCTGCTTCCTCGACCATGCGCACGACAGGATCGAACGATTGATAAGGATGCAGGAGCAGCACGTCCTGGCGGGCCAGCGTCTCAAAAATGCTCACCGATGGATCGAAGTCGGGGCTCGACTGCGGTGGCCAGGGCTCGTATTTGAGCGGCTCGAATCCCTTCAGATCGGCCAGTTGCATGAACGATGCCAGATCGAGCGGTCCCGGCACCTGAAATAAGTCTTCGGGGGCGACATCGAGCGCCGTCGTAAGGAACGAGACGAGCGACTCGCCCGCGGCCGCATCAATTTCCAGACGCACGCACTGGCCATGTTTGCGGGCCGACAGAATTCCTTCCATCCCGGCCAGAAGGTCGGCCGCGAGGTCGTCGCGGAGGCTGAAATCGGCGTTCCGCGTAATGCGAAACACGGCGTGCGCTACGATGTCTTCTCCTGGAAAGAACCGGCCGATGAATCGGCCGATGACGTCCTCGAGCAGAATGAACGAATAGCCGCGATCCGCGCCGAGAGTCAGAAATCTCGGCAAGGCTTTGCCAAGTGGAATGATGGCGAAACGAGACAATCCTTCGCTCGTAGCATCGGGAGCCAACTCGACGCACACATGCAGCGTCTGATTCACCAGCAGCGGAAAGGGACTCCCCGGAACGATGGCCATCGGGGTCAGCACTGAGAATATCTCTGATTCAAAGACCTGGGCGACGACTTTCGAACGACGTTCGGTGAGTTCCGCTCCGCGAATGCGGCGAACTCCGGCATCCGCCAGCTTGGCTTCAATCTGACTAAAGCAAGCATGTTGCTGCGCCACCATTTCGTGGGCCCGCTGCCGAATCGCCGTCAACTGATCGTCGGGCGAAAGACCAGTGGGATCGGGCGCGACAATTCCCCGGTCGCGCAGGACCTGCAGTCCGCCCACGCGAACCATGAAGAACTCGTCCAGGTTCGAGGCGGTGATGGCTAGAAACTTCAGCCGTTCGAGTAGCGGTATCGTCTCGTCGCGCGCCTCCTCCAGCACGCGTTGATTGAATTCCAGCCACGACAGTTCGCGATTGAAGAAGCGGGTAGGTTCGGTCATGGAGCAATCCAGGTTGCGGGGCTGGCCAGCCTCACTGCCATTTAAATCCAGGAACTGTTGGTGATTTGGTCAAGCAACTAGTTATTGACCATCCGCAGCAATACCGACATGCCGAACGTCTCTTCGAACAAAGCGCCGTTTTGTTTGATAGCCAATTGTTCGAGTGACAGATCCTCGACCAGCGGGATCGCCACGACGAGGCGACCTCCTTCGCGGGTACAGGCAAACTCATGGATACGCTGGCTGCGCGATTCGTCGAGGGCGTCCGCAATCCGCAGGATCGCCGCCATCTTGGCCACGGCCACGCGTTCATCGCGATCGAGCGTGTTGTACCCTTCGTGGGTGGATTGCGGCGAAGCCCGCCGGTGATAGCGGGCCACAAGCGCCGCCAGGAGCAATTCCTTTTTACCCATCCCAAACAGCTCGCTATTGCGAATCAGATACAGCGAATGCTTGTGATAGCTGCGATTGCTGACAAACAGTCCGATCTCGTGAAGCAACGCCGCGACGGAGAGGATGACCTCGCACCGCGGGGGCAACTGATGCTCTTCCTTGAGCTGATGAAACAGCTTCGCGCAGAGTTGCATGACGTGGGTGGCGTGGGACTCGTCGTAGGCAAATTTTCGCCCCAGGTCCATCGCCGACCGGACAATCTGCTCGCTGAATTCCTTGGACCACGAAGCACCCGCAGCCATCTCCTTGAGCAGTCCGTCGCGCAGATTGACATTCGTGACCAGCACGCTCGAGAGCTGCAATTCCTTGGCCAGCAGCACGTAGGCCAAGAGAGCCGCTCCGAGAGTCTCGGCTTCGGGAAAACTGAGCCCGTACTTACGGACGATCCGATCTTCCGATTGGCCTAGAATCTTGTTGGTAAAGTCCTCGAGCGCTTTGAGCGGCAGGCGGGCCAGGCTGCGGCCATCCCAGACAGGTTGCAGCTGCCGCACAGCGAAGCGGACATCCCCTCCCATCGCGATCAGTTCGATCGTGCCGTCACGCGCGACATGGTCCGCGATTTCCTCCACGGTGCGATGGATGTGGGTCTCCATTATGTTGCGCACTTTGAGCGTCGGGGCCCGGAGCGCTTCGAGTGTTTCTCGCAACCGCAAGGATCCGAGCCGGTAGGTATGCGAGTAGACAACATCGCCCCCTTTGACGAGCAACAATTCGGTGCTCCCTCCGCCAACCTCGGTCACAACGGCGCGGGCCTCGGCCAGCGCCGGATCGGACACCAGGAACGGTTGTACGCCCAGGTAAGTAATCCGAATCACCTCGGCTTCATCGATCGGATCAATTTGAAAACCCGTCGCGATATACACACGATCAATGAACGCCAGTCGATTGGCCGCTTCGCGAACGGCGCTCGTCGCCACCACGCGAATCTGCTGGGCGTTCTCGATCTGGTATTCGCGGAGAATGCGTCGATAGGAGTTCAAAACGCGGACGCAGTCCTCGACTGTCTCTTTACTGATCGTCCCGCGAATGAAGGTGTCCTTGCCCAGATTGACCGATTGCGACAGGGCTTCGAGCTGGCGAATGCCTCCATCGGGTCGAATCTCGGCAATCGCCATGCGGATCGACGCGGTGCCGATATCGATCACCGCGACGGGCTTGGCGCTGGCCGGGGCGGCTGTTACGGGCGTGTCGGCGGGACGAGTTGTCATAGTTTGAAATGGTCACGCGCTGTGACCGCCAGCCGGCGATGGGGGAGCCAACATTTCACGGTGCCAGAGCCTCGCGAATCGAGTCCTGTTGCAATCCAAGCTTCATTTTCCCGGATTCTCAGGTTCGCGAAATCGGTGTTCGGCCCAGGCCGCAGCTCCCCGCACCACCGAGTCGTCGCCCAGTTTGGCCGCCACCACCTTGAAGGCTTTGGCAAACGGCGGGACCGCCCTTTGACGGGCCCCCTCCTCGACCCCCTGCACAAAAATCTCGGGCATCGCTTCCACCAGTCCTCCCCCCAATACGATCACGTCGGGAGTCAGCAAGTTGACGACGTCGCCGACCGCCCGGCCGATCAGCCGGGCCGAGCGTTCGACGATGCGGCGGATGATCGTATCCCCCGCTTTGATCGATTCCGCGAGCGTGCCGCTGCGAATTTCGGCCAGGTCGGTCCCCGCGGCTGCCAACAGGTTGGGAGCCTCCCCCCGAAAGGCCGCCATCGCTGATTGGGCCGCTATCGCCAGCCGGCTCGCCTCCGCCTCGAGGCAGCCCCACCGTCCGCAGCCGCAGGCCGGGCCGTTGTCGCTCACCTGAACGTGCCCGATTTCAAAGCAGGACATGTTCTTGCCCCGCAGGACGTTCCCCTCGAGGACACAGCCTCCGCCGATGCCTGTGCCGGGAAAAACTCCCACCAGGCAACGCGCGTTCTTGCCGGCTCCGAATCGATACTCGCCATAAACGCCCGCATCGACATCGTTCAGGATGACCGCAGGACAGCCGAACTCCTTTTCCAGGATTT
>JALORD010000417.1 GCA_025459145.1 Pirellulaceae bacterium
TGGGAACCAATCGAATTTAATTTCCCACGCGTCGAGAGCATCGTCGACGACTTCGAGCGGCTGTTCGACACTGCCGAACCGGCGCTTCCCCCAACCCAGGTCGATGTCAACAAGCCCTACGTCCTCATGTCGCGCACGACGGCCCTCTTCCGCTGGACACTGGCCCATCACCGGCGGCCAGAGGCAGCGAGCTAGAGACGTTGGCCAGTCACGCAAGAGTTGGGTCGAAAGGGGCGCGACGATTGACGCGATGGCCGCGATCAATCCGCCAGTTCGGCCACGGCCCGGACGATGTCCAGCGACGAAACGAGTCCCACGAGCCGCTTCCCCCCTTCGGCAACTGGCAGACGGTGAACGCGATTGCGCACCATCACGGCAGCAGCCGCGGCAATGGTCGTTTCCGGTTGCACGGTCACGGCGATATGGGTCATCACTTCGCTCACCACCTGATCCGAGAACCCGGTATGTTCGAGTTTCTCGATGAGTAGTTCGTGCGCGATCCCCTCGGTCGTGGTCAAGGCGGCGAGCTCGCCACTGAACTGCAGCGCCAGTTGCAGCAAATCGGTGCTCGAGATGACGCCGACGCAACGCTCGTGCCCATCGACGACTGGCAGGGCCGAGACTCGA
This sequence comes from Pirellulaceae bacterium, assembly GCA_025459145.1. Taxonomy (GTDB): domain Bacteria; phylum Planctomycetota; class Planctomycetia; order Pirellulales; family Pirellulaceae; genus CAYLLN01. The sequence continues at coordinate 628 of JALORD010000417.1, forward strand.
TTTTCCACCATAAGCCCCAGGGCCTCGCTGACCGAGTCGCCGGGATTCACGGCCACGACGTGCCGGGTCATGTAGTCACGAACATGTTTCGTGTGGATCGTTGGTTTGTTCATCGGCGTGGGTGTGTTTCGGATTTCGTCGGAGAGAGAGATTGACGCGTGGTGTCTCACTTCATTGCATGCCGCGTGCCGAGTCGCCTGAACTGTGAGATTCAGCGTGCGGGCTGCGGGATAACGAACTTGCTTGCCCATGAAGCGTCCATCCCTGACCGCTCGCGACCGCGCCGGACTGTGCGATATTGACCACCCTCCGCACACAGCGCGGTCGATGCGGCACAGTAAGCGATCGGATGCGCGTGCTCGGGCGATTCTGGCGGAGAAATGGCTGTACGGATTGTTTGCGGCACAACGATTGCAACTCCCCCAGCGTTCGACACATCCTTGGGAACGTTGCCATGGCCGCCCGACAGCTGATCGGAGCACAGGCGCGCCAATCGATTGTCGGCGGTGCGACCGCGCCAGCCGACCAGGTCCGCGGGGCATTCGGACCTTGAAGCCTGGATGATTCGAGAATTGGTCGAACGAACTACCGACGCCGTTGGTGAATTGCCCTTTACCCTTTGCAAATCCGTCTTCTGAGGAGTCGCGCATGCCCGACGAACCGAAACTCCATCATCCGTGGCTCATCGCGGTCTGGCCAGGGATGGGGCACGTTGCTGTCAGCGCGGGCTATTACCTGATGGCAAAGCTCGAAATGAATGGGCTCGCCGAGTTTTCGCCGCGGGAACTCTTCGACATGGAGCATGTCGAGGTGAAAGCCGGGATCATCAAGAGCGGCCGGCTCCCTCGCAGTCGGCTATTCGTCTGGAATGATCCCCAAGGGGAGCGAGACCTCGTCCTCTTCATCGGCGAGGCGCAGCCTCCTGTGGGCCGCTATCTCTTCTGTCACCGACTGATCGAGTACGCCCGCCAGTTGGGTGTCGAGCGGGTCTATACGTTCGCCGCCATGGCCACTCAGATGCATCCGGAGCGTGAGTCGCGCGTGTTCGCCGCGGCAACCGACGAGGCGATCCTCGCCGAACTGCACAACAACTTGGGGACTGAAGTACTCGAGAGCGGCCAGATTGGCGGACTCAACGGAGTCCTGCTCGGCGTAGCGGTCGAGATGGGGTTACGTGGCGGTTGCCTCTTGGGCGAAATGCCGCATTTATTCGCGCAGTTGCCCTTTCCAGCCGCATCGCTGGCGGTGCTGCGGGTCTTTGCCAAGTTGGCCAAGATCGAGGTCGACCTCGGGGAATTGGGCGAGCAAGCCGCCGCCATGGGACAGAAGTTAGGAGAACTCCTGGCCGAAGTGGAGCAGAAACTGGAAGAGCGAGGTTTGCGGGAAGAGGATGACGAGGAAGAGCTCTTTCCGAGGCCCGTCGAAGAGCCGCGCCTAAGCCCGGCCGACGAGCGGCGCATCGAAGGACTGTTTGACAAGGCCCGCGAAGACCGCTCGAAGGCCTACGAACTGAAGGGAGAACTCGACCGTCTCGAAGTCTTCGACCTGTATGAAGACCGGTTCCTGGATCTCTTCAAAAAAACGGAATAAAGGGAGGGAAGCCGGGTTTTGACAATGATCGTCTCCAGTCGTCGCGAACTGACCCAATGGGGCTAACCAGACATCACCACTCCTACGTTGACGGCTGCAGGCGATAGCCGACGCCGGGTTCGGTGATCAGGGCCTCCTTGAGCGAGCTGCCTAGCTTTTGACGCAACTGATTGACATACACGCGCAGGTAGTGCGTCTCGTGCGTGCAATCGGGGCCCCAGACCTCCTTGAGCAGTTGGCGGTGGGTCAGCACTTTGCCCGCGTGCTTGATAAGCGTTGTCAGGAGCCGGTACTCGGTGGGCGTCATCCGCACCTCTTCGCCAGCCACGAGGACGACCCGCCGGGCCTGGTCGACCAGCAGTTCGCCGAGCGTGAACAGAGCCCGTTCGTCCCCTGCATCGCCCCGCGCGGCGTGCCGCAGGGCCACCCGCAGGCGGGCCAGTAGTTCTCCGATGCCAAACGGCTTCGTCAGATAGTCGTCGGCACCCGCGTCGAGCGCCGCGATTTTGTCGGCCTCTTGTCCGCGAGCCGAGAGAACGATGATCGGCACTCGCGACCAGCCGCGGAGCTCGGCAATCACTTCAAACCCACTGATATCGGGCAGTCCCAAGTCGAGCAGGACCACGTCGGGAGGCTGGGAGGATGCGGCTAGCAGGCCGTCGCGCCCGGTTTCTGATTCCGATACATCGAAATCATGCGCGCGGAGCGAGACGCGTAGGAAACGGCGAATCTCCTGTTCGTCTTCGATCACCAGCACCCGGGGGGCATCGGTCATGAGGCTGCGAGTTCCGCGGGAAGGGAGAGTTTTGGCGCCGGCGGTTGCGGCAGTTCGATTCGAAACTGGGCGCCTCCCTGGGGACGATTGCCGGCTCGGATTGCCCCGCCATGCAGTTCCACAATACCACGACAAATGGCCAATCCCAGGCCTGTCCCCGAACGAGTCCGTTCGTGAACACCCCGGTAGAATTTTTCGAAGATGCGCGTTTCATCTCCCGGCGGAAAGCCCGGCCCCGAGTCGGCGCACTCGATCCACAATAAGCCGTTGTCCGGCTTTCGATCGGCGGCTAAGCCGCTTGGGGGCCAATAGCCCGCAGACAAGATGATCTCGGCTCCCGGCGGCGTGTAGCGGGCCGCATTCTCCAGCAGATTGGCCAGTACCTGATGAAAGAGCAACTCGTCGAGGTAGACCATCGGCAGGTCGTCCGGCAGGCGGATCGCCACCCGTTTCGATTCCAAGAGCCGTGACAGTCGACGCATCACTTCGCCGACAATCTCGGCCAGCGAATACCACTGGCGATCGAGTTGCATGCTCCCCGCTTCGAGCCGCGTCATATCGAGCAGATTGGCCACCAGTCGATTGAGCCGATCGCTTTCGGCAACGATCGAGTCGGCCAGCTCTTTGCGGGTCGCTTCGGACAGGGCGTGCCCCGATTCGGCGAGCGTGCTTCCCGCGCCAGCAATCGCGGCCAGCGGCGTGCGAAAGTCGTGGCTGACTGCCGACAGGAGGGCGCTGCGCAGCTGCTCGCGCTCGAAGGCCAGTTGAGCATGACGGGCCCGCTCCGCGGAGCGGATCCGCGCGATCGTGATGGCGATCTGTCCCGCTGCGGCCTCAATGAGCCGCATTTGTTCGGGTGGAAACCGCGCCACGGGGGCCGCCGGCCGCACTCCTAGGACGCCGCACGTCGCGGTCGGAAGCAGGAGCGGGACGAAGAGTACCGACACCGAGGGGAGCGTGTCGGTACCAAGGCCAGCCGATTCGCGGTGCTCAAAGGACCAGTCGGCAACCGCGCGTTCATGCGGACTAAGCGCTGCGGGCGAGACTTCTACCATGGTCAGCACGGGCGCTCCCTCGCCGGGGCTTGGTTCTACGGAGCCCAACGGCCCGACCAGGACGAACACCTCCCCTCCAAGCAAATGTTCGAGCTGATCCCGAGCTCGAACGAGGCCGGGGAGATCGTCCACCTCGACCAGTGACCGCAAGAGCTGTTCTAAAGCTGCCGTCTGCCGCTCGCGGCGCCGCGACAATTCCGCCTGAAAGGCCAGCCGGCTGGTTAAGGTGCTGACGACCAGCCCCGTCACGAGCATGGCCGCCAGCGTAAAGATGAGCTGCGTGTCGCGAACGACGAACGTGTAGTACGGCTGCGTGAAGAAGAAATTGAACGCCAGCACGCCCGCCAAGGCCGCGACGATCGAGGGTCCCCGGCCATGCCAGGACGCCACCGCCACTACGCCCGCCAGATAAATCATCGACAGGTTGACCACGCCGATCGTCGGCAGGAGTTGCCGCAGCACGAGGCCAATCAACGTGCAGATCGCCACAGCCGCGAGGGCTGCCGCATAACGGCGGGAATCCAGCTTCGCTTCCAAATGACGCTCGGGAAGCCTGCTGGCCGCTGCGTCGCCACTGATGATGTAGATGTCGATGTCGCCGCACCGCCGCGCTAGTTCGTAAAGAATCGAGCCGCGCAGAAGATCACGCCAGCGGGGCTGGAGCGTCTTGCCCACAATGATCTTGGTCACATTCCGCTCGTGAGCGCAAGCGATCACCTCGCCGGCGATATCTTCGCCCGCCAGCGTCAACACTTC
>JALORD010000418.1 GCA_025459145.1 Pirellulaceae bacterium
GAACCGGCGTAGAAACGAAAAAAGCCCAACGGTTAGCTTGGGCTCTGTCCGTTCACCCCGGAGTCGAACGAGTTCGAAACCAGGGTCTTGAAGTTGGCGCGGCCGGATGTGAACCGATGACCTCGGGGTTATCTGGCGGGGTGGCCCAGCTTGGTTTCCAAGCTGGGCCTGCAGGAGGCATCAGCCGGGAAGTTGTGGCTGGTTCCAGGTCTCCACGGCATTCGCCCCATTCGACCGGCACTCAGTCACACTGACCGCGGGCAAACGATTCTAAACGCGACGTTCCGCGGGAGCATTGTAATACGGCCAAAGAAACGAAGGCGATCCACGAACACCACGTCCGGCAAAATGCCTCCGGCAGGCCCGGGTTCGCGACCAACCCAGGCCACCCTGCGGTTGCGAACCATACTTCCGAAAGCGGCGAGGGCTCGCCGCACTCCCGAGGTCTGCCGGGCCAAATTCGGTTTGTTCACTAGTGAACAGGTCTTACGATTCGTGACCAGACTAGTCATGGCGGGCAAGAATTTTCGCGCGACTTAGGGCGAGGAGCGGGGGCGCAAGGCTGGATTGGATATCGCCTTACGCCGAGTGGTGTTGACGTAAGTCTTGGTGTGCTGGAAATCTGGCGCGCAAAACGTTGACAAGGGCCGGCGGAATTGGCCTACTTGGGCTGTGTCTGGCGTGAGGTTTTATCAGGCCTTTTAGGCGCGGGAGGTGCGCGATGCGAGAGGGACTACGGCGAGGGGCTCGGGCGAGGGAGGAGCGCGGGGTCGAGCGGCTCTGGGTCAGGGGCGAGGAGGTGTGGTCGGCGGGCCTGGAAAGTTGGCCTCCGACGCCGTCGGGACTCGGGCAGCGCGGGGAGGCTCCCGCGACTGCGGACTCCGCGGCGGAGACGGCGCAATCGCGCGCGGGGCATGTCGCTCAGCGGGCGGCTGTCGTCGAGGAGATTTCGTCTTCTCGCGGGGCGGGTAGCTCAGGGACTGAGCTACCCACTTTGGGTGTATCTCGCCACTTTGGGCAGGCGTGGCCGCGCTGCGGAGAGTCGGGAATTGAGGTGAACGTTTTGTTTAATCGCCGATCTCGACTTAGCGCTCGTCACGACGGCAAGTGTTTGTGGGACAACAGGTTGCGAATACTGAGCGCGACGCGCAGCGCACGTGCCTCGCGAAAAGCGTTCAGTTATTCAGTGTCACGATGGAGCGACTTTGCCGAGTCCCAACCCGAACGCTGGCAATTCGCCGCCGAGAGGGGATATGTTGAAAGGGACGTTCGGGGATCCGTGACCGCGATCAAGGAGTCTGTGAAATGAACGTTTGCTCAATGCCCGGGAATGGTGCGAGGGGCATGGTCGGTTGTTTGGTGCTGCTCGGTTTGCTGATGGGGGGTCCGCTCGGGCTGGGCACGCCGCTCCTGGGAGACGAAAAGCCGGCCGAACCAGTCACGGTGCCGAAGGTGATTTCGGCGAAGCTGGCCCTCGCCAAGGGATCGCTGACCGTCACGGCTGTCGGCGAAGTCCGCACGGCGGGCTATACGAAGCCGACGCTGACCCGCGTCACCTATATCAAGCAGCCCGACGACGGGATTCAGGACTACACGTTCGAGGCCGTGCCGCCGGATGGCGTGGCGGCCCAGGTGATTTCAGAGGTCAAAGCGAGCGACACCTGGGAATCGCTCCCCGACTGGGTCCGGGGAGTGCGGATCCACGGCGTGGGCGAGGGAGTGCTGGTGAAGATGGTAGGCACCAAATGATGTGGCGAACGGCTCATTGCTGGAGAAAGTGAAACGGCCTAGTCGCCACTCTCGACCACCAGCGTCACGGGCCCATCGTTGACGAGTTCCACTTCCATCATCGCGCGGAAGCGGCCGGTGGCGACGGGGATGCCTTGGGCGCCGATCGCGGCGACGTAGGTTTCGTACAGCCGCTCGGCGAGGTCCGGCGGAGCGGCGGCGATGAAGCTCGGGCGGCGGCCTTTGCGGCAGTCGGCCAAGAGCGTGAACTGGCTGACGACGAGGACGGCGCCGCCGACGTCGGCCAGGGCGCCAACAGGACGAGAAAACCGCGTTCGATCCGGCCGACGACTTCACCGGCGACGGTCACTTGGGCACGGGTGACGCGTTGGAGGACGGCGCGCATGGAACAGGAAGTGGTCAGTAGTCAGTTGGAGGAGGCCGTCATTGGTCAGTTGTCATTGGTCACTTGTCACTAGCCACACACGTCGCTCCACAAACGCCCATGCCCTCAAACCCTCACACTCTCGAAACCGCTTTCGCTCGCACTCGCTTCGTTCTTGTCGCGAATGCGCCGCACTTCGGCCAGAATCTCTTCGATCACTGCGTAGTTGGCCGCAATGCGGCCGATTTGGATCCAGAACGAGAATGCCACGACGAGCAACATCGCCATCGCGCCGAGGTAGTGCGGCAGGACGAAGTGTTCCGAGCGCGTGAAGTTGGCCCCGCTCGGATCGGCCGCCGCGCCGAGTGCGACGACGGCGATGACCGCCAGTGTGCCCATCACGGCCCAGGGGAATGTGCTCCGCTTGAGCGTCGTGCTCCGCTCGGCCAGATCAGGCGGCAGGCGGTATGTCTCACAAACTTCTTTGCACCACCGGCTGGTTCCAACGAAGTACGTGATCGTGATGCAATTGACCAGAATTGCCATCATCGCCGAGCCGGCTCCGAGGAGCATGTGGATCGTCATCCGGCCGCGGGGGACCGCAAACTTCGCATCGACTGCGGCGTACTCGCGGCGGGCCGCCTCATACTCGGGGCTGGTCCGCTCGCGGCGGCCGCGCATCTCGCGCTCGAGCTCGATCATTTTCGCCTGAGCGGCCCGCTTCTCCTGGGCCGCAGCATTGAAATCGCCGCCCCACAGGCCGACGACGAAATTCGCGGCCAAGAACGCCACCGAGAGAATCGCCAGGACGGAGAAGATGCGTGCCAACGTGGTGGGCCGCGCGTTGCGCGGGAGTGGAGAGATTCAGAAACCAGACAGCCGCTATCTAGGTCAGTTTAGAAGCGACCTGCCGTTTCGACGAGGGGCAGGTTGGTACGGAGGTCAGAGGGCAGAGGTCAGAGGTCATGTGCAGTCAGGACATAGGTGGCGCATGGGTTCTTTCGCTATTTTGTCTTCAGCCCCAGCCGCTCGAGGTACGTGCCCGTCAGGTCGGCGACTTCCTGGTCGCCGGGGAGATACTCGAACGCCGCGGGATCGAGGTCGCGGCGGAGCTGGACGTTGAACAGTTCGAGCATGAACAGGACCTGCTCCGGCTCTCCGGCGTCTTCGGCCTTTCCGCTGGGTGCGGCAAAGTACGTAATCCGATACGGGAACAGCGCCGGCCGCTGGTTCGCTCGTCCCAGGATCAGTTCCACGCGCCCTGGAATTTGCGTCGACTCGCTTCGCTTGCCTTTGGCGGACGAAAGCGATTCCAGTTTGTCCTCTTTCCACGTCCCCTTGATGACGATCACCGGGAGCTTCTCGACGCTCTGGCCATCGGCGGTGACGAACTTCAGCTCGTCGCCGCGGGGAGCCGCGAATGCGAAGTTCTGCTCCAGCGAATCGAGCAGCCGGGGGAGGCCGCCGAGTTGAATCCAGGCCTGGGCCGGGCTCTTGGCAATCGGCTCCGGCGAGCGGCTGATGGCGTACCGCAAGGTCCGCAAGTTGACGCGGGCGAGCGGCGTCTTGTGCAGCGGCGACTCCTGGCGAATGTAGCAGTAGGTTGGTCCGCAGACTTCGAGCCGCGTGAGTGCCTGATCGTCGGCCTGCACCTTGAGTTCCATTCGCAAGAGCTTCTCCGGGCCGGCGCCGAGCTGCTGGTAGCTCCCCTGCCCTGCCAGGCTGTGTCCAAACGCCTCAATCCGGCAGCGGAGATCGGCGCTCAAGCCGTCGAGTGCCTGGACCTGCCGGGCGGCAGCCGCGACTACTTCGTTCCCGGTGGGAAGCTTGCCGGACGGCTGGGTTTCCTGGGCCGCGGCAGGCTGTCCGGCTGCCAAGAGGACCAACAGCAGGACTGCTGGCAATTTGGGGAAACTGTGTCTCATGGCACGGTGATGCGGGTTTTGCCAAAGAATCGCGATATGCCACGCCGAGAAATAACTCTGGCACGTGACAGGCGAAGGCGCGCAGACCGCGCCCTCGTCGGCTGAGTGCTTGGGCAACTAGCGGCCCGAGCACCCGCGGCCGAGTGGCACAGCCGCGGGCATGATACGCCCCGGCGAGGCCTCAGGTCCACGTCAGTCCGGTCCGCCGCGGGAATCGAGATTGGCGATTTTCGGCGAATTGATCCAGCCGCTAGCACCAAACAACCGCAGGGAAGGCTCGCCCTGCCGCCGGCTTGTTCCCGGCTGTCAGGCGGGCATGTGAGGGGGGACATCATGAAGATCCGTTTGCCGATTGTCATGTGGATGCTGGCCGCGGGGCTCGCGGCCACGGGATGTGCCTTCCCAAAAGCGCACAATCTGCCGCCGGCTCAGCAATTGCTTGAGCCGGGGCCCGGAGTGGGCGGGCCAGGACCAGGCGTCCTGCCGCCGTCGCTCCCTCCGGCGATGATTCCGATTTCGATGCCGCGGGTGCAAATCCTGTTTGCCCGGCCCGAAGCGATGCAGGTCCGGTGGGATGTCGGCGGCGTGAGCCTGTTCGACAGCGAGCCGCTGATCGTTCCCGGTCGGCAGAACTTCCCGCAGAACGGCATCTACCGGATGAAGCTGACCAACATCGAAGGGCGGGAAGGAGTCGAGCTCTATCCAACGCTCGAAATCGCCCCGACGACGCCGCGGAGCGAGGCCTTCCTCGCCCACAACGCGATTCCGGTGCAGTTCACGCCGGAAGACTTCGACCAGGTGCTCGCCGGCAACTTTGTCACCAAAGTGATCTACCTGCCTGATCCGGAGTTTCAAGAGCTGGCTTTGGCCGGCGTCGAAACGCTGGTCAGCACGCGGCTCGATCCGGGGGTCGACCCGATCGTCGAGGCCGATCGCCGCGGCTCGATCCTGGCGGTCATCCGCCTGGGTAATAAGGACATCGAACTGGCCGGCGGCGAAGAAGGAATCGGCTACGGCGGCGGCATGATCGACGGCGGCTACTGCCCGCCGGGGATGATGGGCGCCATGGGCCCGATGGGTGGCGGTTTGCCGCCGAACTACGTTGCGGGAGTCACCGCGCCGCAGTACGGCATGCCTTACACGGGCACGCCGATCGGACTGCCGGGACCGCCCCACATTCCGCTGGGAGGACCGGCCGGACTGCAGCGGCATGTGATGAAGAATCACACGCACATGCACATTCCGGAGCCGACCGAGAACTTCAAGATCCATGTCCGCCAGCAGCCGGGCCAGAGCTATCCGAAGCCGGTCAACCGGGTGCACATCCGCGAACAGATGATCCACCCGAGCCTGCCGTTCGAGCAGCCCCACTGGGACATGCACGAGCGAGTCGGCGGCGGATCGCCGGGAGCCGCCGGAATGGGCGGAGCGGCCGGTGCGGCCTACTGCCCGCCGGATCAGCAGTAGGTTAGTTGTCACTAGTCACTTGTCGGTGGCTAGTGGTCAGTGGCCAGTTGTCAGTGGCCAGGAGGTAATCACTCCTGGCCGCAGACGACCTTCGAAGTTCGACCTTTGACCATCGACTTGGGACGGCCCGCCATGCTTCGAACTGTCGCAAAAAACGGGCTGGCTTTGCCTCTGGTGTGTTGGGTGCTGATGGCGGCCCCGGCCGTGGCGCAGGGAATCGCGCCTGCCGGGCCGTGGCACTACCAGCACAAGGCAAGCTTGCCGCCGGGAGCGATTGGATTGCGACAGCTCGAGCGGGGCGGGCCGCTCGGAGGGTACTTCCAGCCGGTCGAGGTCCGCGGGCCCGAGGGCTCGCTGATCTCGCTGGCTGTCGAAGGAACCTACACCGAGCCCGAAAAGAATTCGGCCCTGGCCGGCATGCTGATCGGCCACGTCTATCGGCTGAAGGTCGGCAATATTCCGAACCACGAAGGGGCCGAGGTTTTTCCGACCATCGAAGTGATCGATCGGCTGTATCCACCGCCGGGCCAGGCAGCTCGCTTCCCGATTCCGGTGGTATTGACGCAGGAAGAGCTCGAAATGGCCCTCGATGGACGGTACGTGTTGCGGGTGATTTATGTCGAGAACCCCCGCACAGCGGTCCCTGTGGCCGATGTTCCGGGGGATCAGCGGTACTTTGAGATTCCGCCCGGACAGGACGCGATGGAAACAGCCGACAAGCTCGGCCGCCCAATTGCGATCCTGCGGATGGGTTCGCGGGTGCCGATGGCCGATGAGGTGGACGGCTCGTTTGCCTATCAACATCCGCCGCTGCAGATTTTGACCAAGCCGGAGGTTCTGCCACGGCGGCAGGACGGTCTGGAAGAGCCGCTCGAAGCGCCGCCGCAGCTCGGTCGGCCGAGCCGGAACTTTCCGCGGCTGCGGTAGAGCTGCCAGGCACCTGTCGATCGCCGCACGCTGCACCCGATTTTGCACCGAGGCCCTACGATGACGCGCTCGCTCATGACGACCATTCGCCTCCTGGCCGCGGTGCCGCTGGTGCTGTTCTGCTCGTGCCGAGGAACGCTGCCGCTCGTCGGTGGCCTGCGTGATGCGGGCACGGCGGATGTTGCGGCTTCGCCCGCCGGCGAAGCGACCAGCCA
>JALORD010000419.1 GCA_025459145.1 Pirellulaceae bacterium
GGCACCTTCCACGTAGTGCGGCGTCCAGCCCGACATGTCCTGAAACAACCGGATGCAGCGGATGGTCTTGTCGCTGCACAGATCGAACCAGTGCTTCGTCCCGGCGGGGACATTGATCAAATCGCCCGATTCGACCTGAATGGCAAACACCGGGCCCTGCTGGGGATGAATGTGGAACACGCCCGAGCCTTTCACCGTGAACCGCACTTCGTCCTCGCTGTGCGTGTGCTCTTTGCTGAACTTGGCGAGCATTCCGTCGAGGCCGGGCGTCGTCGGGGAGACATTAATCACGTCAGCCGTGAGGAATCCGCCCGCCGCCTTCAGCCGCTCGATTTCCGGAGCATAGGTCGACAGGATCTCTTCGTTCGTCGCTTCGGCGCCTAGCCGACCTTCGACATCCCACTTCTCGTACCAGATGCCGTGTGGGGCGAGGAAGGCGCGAATCTCGTCGACACTCGTGATCTCGCGGTTTTCGTCCTGGATGCGGATGCGGGCCATCGTTTGTGTCCTTGGGAAGTTGGAGAAGTGCTGGAGGCTAGTGCTGGTGGTTGGAAGCGAGCGAGTCAGGTTTCAGCACTTTGACTTGAAACCTAACACTAGAGACTCAAAAAGCGGCAGCTCTCAATTCGCCGGTCAGGATCATGCGCCGGGCGACGCACTCGAACAGGAACTCGAAAATCTCAATATGCCGCCGGGCTTCGGCCAGATCGCGGCCCCAGGTGTACAGGCCGTGCTTGCGAATCAGGTAGCCGTGCCGCAAGGGGCGCTCGGCGTCCGACAGCCGCTCGCGAACCTGCTCGGCCAAAATCGGAATATTCTGCGTGTTGTCGAACACGTCGACCCAGATCGACGCTTCGTGCGTGGTGATCCCGGCCAGTCCCTTGAGCATCTCGTAGCCGGCAATCTCGAAACCTCCTTGGGGGAAGTAGAGATCGGAGAGGACCGTGCTATAAACCGAATGCGTGTGGAGCACCGCGCCCACTCCCGGCTGCTCGGCGGCAACGACATGCAGCAGCGTCTCGGCCGACGACTTGGGCTGCCCGCTGGCCACCGGCTTGCCGCTGGCGTCGATCCGGACAAAGTCGCCGCGGGTCAGGCGGCCCTTGTCCTGGCCGCTGGCGGTGACGAGCAGCTCCAGCGGATCTCGGCTAATGACGACGCTGTAATTCGAACTCGTCCCGACGCTCCAACCCCTCTGCCAAAGCATGGCCCCCACTTCGCGCAGGGCATCGATCGGCTCGACAAGCCCCACGAGTGCGGGGTGAAGTTGCGGCGGCTGCGGCTGAACAAATTTCGCGGACACTTAATTCCCCGACACACGTTTCCCCAACGCGACTTCCCAGCCCCTGAGCCTCACAACGCCCGAAAAACTGGCCGGGGTGATCCGAGTCGCCCACGACGAACATGGTAAATCCCCACTTCGCCGAGGAACGTTAATTTAGCAAACGTCGGCCAGTGGGCAACGCCGTGCCTGGAGAGTCTGTGCCAACTCGGAGACTCACGACTTGTCGGCGGCTAAGTCCCGGAACCGCCGACGGTGCGATTTGCGAAGCGATTGGCCTGAACCACGATGTCAAACCCCACCATTTCGTTCCACGCCTGCCGGACCCGTTCAGCGACGGGGCCCGGCCGCCCATCGCCAATCGGCTGGCCGTTGAGCCGGGTTACCGACCAGATGCAGGGGGAAGTGCTCGACAGGAGCACCTCGCTCGCCCGCGCAACGTCGCTCACCGACAGATCGCGATGGACCAGGGGAATTCCGAGCTGTGCGGCCAGTTCGCCGATGACGGCGACCGTTACACCCGGCAAGATTCTCTCCCGCGGTGGAGAGACCAACCCGACCTGCGAATCGTAAGCCAGAAGATTGGCGGTCGACGCCTCCGTGACCTGCCCCGCTTGATCCAATAGCAGCGCTCGCGCCCCCGGATCGAGCTGATTCGCCTCGCGGTCGGCCAGGAAGTAGTGCATTCGGCTGCGGCATTTCAGCTCAGCCGGCCAGCACTTGTCGGGGACCTGCACGACTGTCGTGACCGCGAGAGCGTCTCCGGTCTCGTACTTCTTTGCCCAGTTCGCAAACGGCAGCGGCTGCGTATGGACACAGACGACCGGCCCCTGATGTCCGGCCCAGGAGGCGAACGACGCGGGCGGTCCTGGTGTGACAAACATCGTCAGTCCCAGGTCGTCGGCCGGGTCGAGCAGTTTGTAATTCTGCGTCGCCAGCGTCTGGGCGATTTCTGCCAGTTCAGCCATCGGCAGGCCGGGATCAATGCCCACGATCGCCAGCGAACGGGCCAAACGAGCCAGATGCTGGTCAAGCCGAAACAAGCGGCCGCCAAACGTGCGCAACTGCTCGGCGACGGTTACCCCCTGCACGAAGCCCAGGTCGAACACACTGACGGCAGCCTGGGACAGGGGGAGCCACTTTCCGCGAAGATAAGCGATTGGCTCGGACATTTTCGTGGGTGCAGTTCGCCCCGGCATGCGTGGTCCCGCCGGACAAATCAAGGAGATGCGGTCGACAACGTCAACTGGCCGGATTCGATCGCCTCGGTAGGATCGGCCGCGGCCGTGGCTTCCGCGAGATCGCTCGCCGCCGATCGCCAGAAGAGCACTTCGCGGGTCGGGTCGAGGACCGAGCGCGCGTATAAGTAACGCTGCATGTCGTGCGAACTTCCTACGACCCCGGTCACATCGAGTTCGTCGATCCGCTGGTTGACATCAGGAGCCAGCAGGTTGCGCCCGACGAGCCCTGAGTGGCCAAGGGCAACGGGGTCGGTACACTTGTCGAGCATCCGATAATGGGCCAGGACTGGATCGCAGCAATTCCGCGTAATGAGCCACTGCTCGGCGGTCGGCAAGGCCGCTCCATGGGTTCGACCGGGAAGGAGCCAGTCGTCGTGCTCAGCCGCGGCCCACAGGGCCACGCTGGTCTCGGGCCCGTTGGCTATTGGCAGCGCCAATCCGTCGAGTCGGCCTCCTCCCAGCAGGTGCACCCCGCCGCAGGCAATCCGTGCTCCGTAGCTGTACCCCAAGAGGCCGACTTTCACCTCGGGACTCAATCGCGACAGAAACTGCGCGAGGTAATACGCGTCGACATCCGACCGTGCGGCTTTCGCGCGCACATCCTTCAGCGGGCCGCGGATCTGGTCGCTGGGCCACGTCCAAACCACAAAACGAATCGGCCGTTCGTGGTCCCACGCGCCCGCGAGTTGAAAGTAAACCGACAAGCCGTCCTGCAGCGCGAGGCTGCGGTCGATCCGGTTTCCGTGGATATAAACGACGGTGACGACCTCGGGGTCGTCACTGGCGGCGAATGCGTCGCTGGTCGAACTGGCCCACCGCGGCGACTGGCTCTCATACTGCCAAACCGTCAACGGGTATGTCCAGCCGGGAGCCGGACACCCCAGCCCTCGCGTGCTGACCGCCCACACGGCATCCTGCGGTCGAACTCGAAACGTCGCACAGGGCGCGGCGGCCGTGTTGCTCGTCGCTTCGGTGGCTGAAGCAGGTGCCACATCCCCAAGCCCAACCACGGCAATCGACGCCACGATCCCCCAGAGCCAAAGGCGAGCGCGCGGCGGCCTGATTCGGCAGCGCACTGCGTCGTCCCGCTGGGACCGGCGCTTTCGAGCAGCGAGGTGGACCATGGGTGCAGATCTTGATGGACGTATTGGTTAGGGGGCCCGAAGCGATCCCGCATGCCTCGGGGCTGGCACCGATCCCCAATACTCTACCAGTTTTTCGGCGCTCGTCGTGACAACTCAACACTACGTTCGCTTCCGGAACCCGGTCCGTGACTGGTCGGCAACGCTACTCCCGTCAGGTCCGCTACACGATGTCCGCAATGCTGCCAAAACGCCACGGATGCAGTTGCACGTCGCCAGAGGTGAGGTAGTGTTGCTGGACCTCAACATGGGACCATTGCCTGAAGGGAGAAAGCGATGAAACGGATCGTGCTGCTCACCGCCCTTGCGCTGGCGGCCGCGAGCCTGTCGGGATGCCAACACTGCCGGAACGTGATGGGCGGCTGGTTTAATCGGGGCGAACAATGCGCCGAAATGCCGCCGGCTTGTCCGCCTGGTGGATCGCGGGCCACGGTGATGTACCCGTCGATGCCCGGCGTACTCCCGGGACCGATTGAGATCGCCCCCGCTCAGTAAGTTTCCAAGCGATGCAGCAACTTGGCAATGCGGCCAGGCGGCGACATTTGCCGCGAATTTAAGCCATTATCCGGCTGCCTGTTGAGATGGCGGCCGGAACGCTCCACCGTGAGAAGTGCGGTCGGCCAAGACGCCTTCTCACGGTGGAAGCGCTGAATCTCCACGGCTCGGGAGCCGGCAATTCTTCACTCGCCGCGGCCTCTCGCCCTTCCCCCGCGCCGCAAACGTCCTATCCTTGCTGATGGACCGCACGGCCCGATAGCCGCCGCGGCGCTCGCTCCGGGGAGGGATGTTGATGATTGGCGTCATCGGAAGGATTACTCGCATTTTGCCGGTCGGACTGCTCGGCCTGGCGCTCAGCCTCGCAGCGCCAACCAGCGCGCAGTTCGACGCTCCCGCCGCCGCCCCCGCCGCGGGCAAGCTCGGCGCAAAGGCCAAGCAGACGTGGGAGTTCGGCGTCGTGATCACGGCCAAAGGAGGCCCCTGCGCTGGCCTCTCGGGAACGATCCCCTTGCCCACGGAATGGCCCGAGCAAGAGGTTAAGATCGTTAGCGAAGATATTTCGCCCACCGTCCGCCGCCACAGCCAGCGGAAGCTCGACGGAATCACGCAGCTCCTGTTTGAAATCCCGCAG
>JALORD010000420.1 GCA_025459145.1 Pirellulaceae bacterium
GAGGTGTTCGACCGCGAATCGAAGCGGGCCGGCAA
Source organism: Pirellulaceae bacterium (assembly GCA_025459145.1). Lineage (GTDB taxonomy): Bacteria > Planctomycetota > Planctomycetia > Pirellulales > Pirellulaceae > CAYLLN01. Next base: position 36 of record JALORD010000420.1, read on the forward strand.
GGAGCAGTACGTCGTGCCGTACTTCATCGCCAGCCATCCAGCCAGCGACCTCGACGCGATGATCCACCTCGCTGTGTTCCTCAAGCAGAACGGCTACAAGCCCGATCAGGTGCAGGACTTTATCCCCGCGCCGTTCGATGTGGCCACGGCCATGTACTACACCGGGATCGACCCGTTCACGAAGAAGCCCGTGTATATCGCCAAGCAGCTTAAGGACCGCAAACTACAGCGGGCCCTGATGCAATTCTTTAAGCCGGAGAACTATTTTGAAGTGCGCGAAGCGCTGCAGCGGGCGAAGCGCACGGACCTGATCGGCGACGGATGCGACGCGCTGATCCCCAGCCGACCGCCGAAGGAAGCCCTCCAAAAGCGGCGTGACGGAGCGAACCAGCGGTTCGCGGGAAATTACGTGCACACGCCGCCCGGAACCGGGGCCGGACCGACGGGCAAGTCAGGCAAAGGCGGCGGATCCCCAGGAAACTCGCGACAAGGTAGCAAGCAGTCCCGCCGCAAGCCGGGAAAAGGTTATCGGCCCAAGGGGTAGTGGGGTAGAATTGAACTTAAAGGAGGTTTGCGATGACCCTGGCAGAAGCCCTGGCACAAGTCGATCTGGAACCCGGTCGAACGTATGACTGCGTTGTGAAGGGGCAGCGTGTCACCGTACGCGTCGTGCCGGCCGGAACGATTGGCCCCGCGGCTCGCTACGACGAATCCGACGTCATGCTGGATGCGTGGTGCGATTTGAAATCGGAGGGAACAACGATTCCCAATGCTCAGGCTCGCTGGGGACAAATCCCGATCGACATTCCTGAAATCCCTCAGGACGACGAATGATCTATTCTCAACCATCCGAGTTGAGTCCAGTGGACCAAGGCGACATCATCGACGATTGCCCCGTCGCAATCTTCGAAGCCCTGCCGGATCCGCGTTCGAAGACCGCCGAGTTTACATCGCAGTTGCGTCGGGTGTACGTCTTGACGCAGGCCTGCGATCTGGCTCAACGAAAAGCAGCTAGCGTCGTCGTGGCGGTGGTGATTGACGCCGATCAACTTGTCGCGAGTGGCCAACTCAAAGCCGCCGACGTTCGCGGCCCGATTCGCGCGGGGCGAGTTCACGGCTGGTACTTCCTCCCCCGCAGCCCAGCGCTCGGGCTCCCCGAATCGATCGTCGACTTTCGCACGCTGCACACCGTTCGCTTGGATGTGCTCGAAGAGCTATGCCGTGCTGGCAAGCGGATGGCGCATCTCGAATCACTCTACCGCGAACACCTCGCCCAGCACTTCGCCCACACCTACAGCCGGATCGGCTTGCCGGCGCCGTACGAGACGCTGTAGCGCGACCGAGAGGCGCTGTAGCGCGGGGAGGCGCTGGAGCGTGCGTGCGGGTCCTCGGACCAATCCTGAACGACAGCCGTTCAGGATGAATGGCGAGCGACCAGCGGACCTACCCCGTCGCTGCTGATCGCAGGTCCTTTTTCCCCCCAATCGCCCTGGCGGCCAATTCTATAACCCGCGTTGCCGCTTGGCTTTGCGGTGTGATTGCTGCGCTTGGCAAGCGTCTGACCGGTGATTGGCACGGCGCGTGCTTTCCTGCTCGTCCCAGCGGTCGCGATCTACAGTCGTCGGTTCCTGGCGGGCCGAGGGGACTCGGATTGCCCAGGCGAAGGCCGCCTCAGCAGACATTGGCCGTCGGCACCGTGCTGGCGATCGCGCATGCGAAATGCATGTGCACTCGAAACTTAAGGAGAAGGGTGATGCGTTACTTTGGAAACTGGTTTGGCGTTCGGCAACTCGTGGCGATCGCGGGTCTGGCAACCGTGGTGGCTGTGGCTTCGCCCGCTGCGGCGCAAGTCGTCCCTGCCGTGCGGCAGAATGTCGAACAGGCCGCGCGGGAAGTTCGTGAAGGGGCGCGCGAGGCGGGACGCGCTGTACGTCAGCAGGCCCGCGAAGTCGAGCGCGAAGTGCGGGAAGAAACCCGCCCCGGCGCCGCGGCTCGCGAGATTCGCGAAGAAGGGCGCGAAGCGGCTCAAGACCTGCGCCGCGAAGGGCGTGAAGCCGCTCGCGAACTGACCGGGCGCGACAATGATCGCCGGGATAATGATCAGCGCGATTGGCGAAATCTCGATCCGAACCGCGTGCGGGCTGCCGACTTTGGACTCTGGTTCAACAGCCAGGCGCGCACGGCAGGTAGTGCTGGCGGGCTCGTGATTGCCGACATCAGCGCCGATGGGGCAATTTCCAAGGTCGGCTTCCGCGAGGGAGATCGTATCGTCTCGGTCAACGGCCGGGCGATCGATAACGAGCGAACGTTTGTGCGTGCAGTGCTGGATCCCAACTTTATCGAGAAGCGGGTGAATGTCGTCGTCCTGCGGGATGGCCGGGAACAGACGCTCTACTTCGAGCCGTCGGTGATTCTGCCCGAAATGACCACGTACGATCCGATGTGGCGATACGGGCTGGTATTGGACGATCGCGATCCCAATCGAGTCGTCATTCAGCGCGTTTACCCCCGGACTCCCGCCTACTACGCGGGGCTGCGATCGGGCGATGTCGTGGTGAGCGTCAGTGGTCAGCGCGTGGGCGCGATCGCCAACTTCATCCGGGCCTTTACCGCGAATCGCGGTCAGAATTTGGCCCTGCAGGTGAATCGCGGCAACCAGCTGCGTGAAGTGCAGGTTGACACGAGCGACGTTGAAGTGGATGTCGACGGCCGGGCCGACCTGAACACGCGCGACGGTGTTCGGACGCGTGCCGACGGCGACGTGCGGGTCGAGGCTGGTGACGACACGAAGGTCGATGTCGACTTAAATGGTCGGACCAATCAGCCGCGAAACACGCCGCAGCGTTCGGCGACGCCTGACGCGACCGTGCCTGAGGTGCCTGAGGTGCCGGAAGTTCCGGAGACCTCGGAGATTCCGCCGGTTCCGCCGCGGGCCGCTGCCCCGCGTCCGACCACTCCGGCGACCCCAGCCGTTCCGGCCACACCTGCTACTCCGGCAGCGCCGCGAGCGGGAACTCCTGCGACACCGGCAACCCCGGCCGTTCCGGCGACCCCCGCGGTGCCGAGCGTGCCGAAGCTTCCCTAACTTGGCGTAGGGGCAACAACGGTCGCTGACAGTTCACGGCAGACGCGGTGACCATAATTTCGATAGCCTCGGCGAGTCGCGGAAATCCGTTGCTCGCCGGGGCATTTTTTGTGCGCGAACGCGCGTCGCGGCGCCGTACGAACGAGATCGCCGGGCCGTGCCGCGACCTCGCACGCCTCGGGCGACTGCCGCGCCGCTGCCCCTTCTTGGTGTGGAAGCTGCTTGTACCACCACGGAATTGCCTAGGAACTCGCCTGCCCGAGCTGCCACGCATCGACCAAAGCGGTGAATTTGCGGGCCTGCGATTCGATGCGGCCCAGGTCCCGGGCCGCGAGCGCCTTTTGCTCGACGAGTGCTCCACCCACACCCAGCGCGCACGCGCCGCTATCGAGAAACTCGGTTGCCGTGTCGAGCGTCACGCCGCCGGTCGGCATCAGGCGAATCTGCGGGAGCGGGGCGTGCAGCAGTTTCAGGTACTTGGGCCCGGTCAGGTCGCTCGGGAAAATCTTCACGATGTCGGCCCCCGCCTGCCAGGCCGTAACCACTTCGGTCGGCGTCAGGGCGCCCGGCATCGCCAGCTTGCCGTAGCGGCGGCACATTTCGATCACGGCCAGGTTGACGCACGGCGAGACGATAAACTCCGCCCCCGACAGAAATGCCACCCGAGCCGTTTCCGGATCGAGAACCGTTCCCGCCCCCAGCAGAATTCGGCTCCCGAGCTTGCCGGCCACCTGCTCGATAACCTGGGCCGCCCGCGGCACGGTGAAGGTTACTTCCATCACCTCCACGCCGCCGGCCAGGAGCGCCTCGGCCACATCGACCAGGAGGTCAGGACTTTCGGCCCGAATCACAGCGACAATCTTCCGATCGAGGACGCGGGCCAGTGGGTCAACAGACGGAGCGGGCATAGTCGGCAAAACAAATGAGAATCAAGGGGAACCAAATCGCACGTGACGGAGGTTTCGAGCCGCGGCGAATCAAACCGGGCGGCCATTCCCCCGAACCGGGCCGCATTGTACCGCAGAGCCCAGTGCCTCGCAGACCCCGTGCCGCGCAGACCCCGGTGCCGCGCAGAACGGTTGTAACGATTCCATCCGTTGGCTATCTGTCGGTTGTGGCCCATGGTGAACGAAAAGCACCCGCGGCAGGCTTTTCCACATTTGACGCAGGCCCATTCGTGGCCTACGGTTCCCAAGACCCCAAATTCCGCAAGACGGACCGCTGCGATCGAACAGCCGCGCTCCAAAAGAGCCTAATCGACCAGCAGCTGCCCAGCCTCCGCATTTACCCCTCGCTCCGCCGCCATTTTCCCCCTCTCCTTCCAAGGGTTCGTCATGTCGACCACATTTGCCAGCGCGGTGGAGCCGTTTATCGATCGCCGCAACTACAGCCAGCCCCCCGGGACCGCTCCCCGCGAACGCCGGCAATTCACCAACAGTCACGAAGAACTGTCGCCCGATGCTCGCGAACTGGCCCAGGCGATCGACAGCTACAAGCTGATGCATCGCCGCCGCTTTATCACCTACGAGGAAATGCTCGCGGTCGTCAAATCGCTCGGCTACCATCGCGATTAGCCGCGTTGGCCTGCCCTGCGCTCGCGGATTCGCTTGGTCACTGCTTGCTCGCGGCTCCCCCGCCCGAATTCCAGAACGGGCGGTA
>JALORD010000421.1 GCA_025459145.1 Pirellulaceae bacterium
ACGAGGAGGTTGTGCTGCAAAGGACGGCAACAATCGGCACCACCACGTCTTCGCGCAGCTCTATCTGCCCAGAGGCCTGAGCAGACCACTTTCTTGCCCGAAACCGCCTACTACTTGTGCCGTAGATGCGGCCGGTAGGGGATCAGGTTCTCGCTGCGGAGGGCTCGTTCGGCTACGTCGAGGCAGTTGGCGGCGTCGACGCTTTCCCGGTCGCTGGTTAAGTCGTAGTTAATACTCGCTACGCAGACCGCAGCCCGGTCGGTGATGGCCGAAAACGTGAAGAGCGGGTCAAAGCCGTGAACGCGGAAGATTTGCCCCAGGTCCACGGCGGTCTTGGCACACGCGTCGCCCGCCAACGGCAGGCACGGCGAAATCCAGGCCAGGCCGACATCGCAGTTGGGGTCGTCCGACTGCCGCAGGTCTGTCTTGCTCCGCCACCCGGTGCCACGGAGGTGGTCGGCCGTGGGGATGCCGCAGAGCAGGTCGTAGACCGATTCGGCGCTTCGCAGGCGATTTTCGAGTCCCGTGCGGAGGCCCACGCGGCGAGCGATCGGCGCGAGTCGCTTCGCGAGGTTGATTTTCGTGCGGGTGAAAAAGTGAACCCGGCCAATTTTCGAGAGCTTGCGAAGGACGACCTGTTTGGCCGCGGCGACCGTTTCTCGCGTGCCATAGAGGCCCCCCATCACGTTCCACGCGCCGATGCCTCCCTCGCGGCGCAGTTGCTGGCGCACGTCATCGGGAAGGGGCGTCTTACCGCCGGTGAGTTCCCACGGGTAGGCCCGCTGCGCCGAGATCACGCGGAGGTCGTTAGCCACATGAACGGCGCTTTTCACCACGTCGTGCAGCTTGAGCCAGCGGAGCGCATCAATCAGGGGCACGAACTGCTCCTCGTGCGGGACGGCCATCGCAAACGCCTCGATCACCTCGGGCCGCGGCATCAGCCAGATCCCCATCCGGGTGACGATCCCCAGGTTCGACTGCGTGAAAAGGCCATCGAGATACGGCCCCTGACCCCACGGGAAAACATGCTTGGCGGCCGCGTTCCTGTCGCGGGCCCCGAAGCTCGTTTCGATCACTTCGCCATCGGGAAGAATCACTTCCATCCCACTCATGTGCAGGAAGTGATTGCCGTACGGCGTGTGGCCAAAGCCGCGCTGCAGCGTGTTGCCGACAATGCTCGCCTCGGGCCCGGCCCCGGTCACATCGAGCATCAGGCTCGGATACTGGTCGCGCAGGTGCTCGTACATCTGCCCCTGCGTGACCCCCGGCTCGATAACCGCGTAGGCCAGTTCTTCATTGACTTCGAGAATGCGGTTCATCCGGCCGAGATCGACGATCACCTGGCCGTCGGTCGAGGCACAGGCGTCGCCATAGCCCCAGTTCTTCCCCCGGCTGATCGGGTGCAGCGGAATGCGATAGCGGGCGGCGATCTTGACCAGTTCGCTCACCTCGCGGGTGCCGTCGGGCCGCACGACCGCGCTCGGCCGCGTGCTCCAAGGGAGCGTGCTCTTGCTGTAGCGATCGAGCGTTTCGGCATCGTAGCGAACATGCTCGCGGCCCAGCAGGTTCTCCCAAGCGGCCAGAGCCGCCAGGAAATGCTCGCGGCGAACGTCCTCGGCTTTCGGCTCTGCGGGATGCAGTGCGCGAGCGAGTAGCTGCGACGCAGTCGCTTCGTGCGCCGTCGCCAAACGGCCATTGCCGTACGATAAATCTATTTCCGTCCCCAGCGACATCGGCTAGTTTCTCCTCGTCAGGGCGTCGACCAAGGGCGCCGCGGGCGGGAGGATCTCGACTTCGACGAGGAGGCCGTGGACGAGGCCGAGTTGGGCGAGGGGCGTGAAATTGGGCGTCAAGTCGTCAGGTTCGATGGGAGCCGATTCGACGGGCTCGGATTCGGTCGCGGCGGACGCGATTGCCGCCGCAGCTTCGGATGTCTCGTCGATATCGCTCGCCAAGTCACCGTTGCTGGCATCCCCCGCAGCGCGATAGGGATTGGCGGGGGAACTGGCGTCGATCAGATCAGGCGAATCGCCATCAGCTTCTTCGCCTTGGTGGGCATAGCCCACCCTACGCGGGCCGGTGTACGCGGCGCGACTGGCCGTGCTGCTGGTCAAGTGGTTGCTGCTGTTCGACGACGCCCAGCTCACCGGGCGGCCGCTGATCTGGTCGACTTCGCCGCGGAGTTCGATCACCACCTCGCGGGTTTTCAGATCGAACCGTTCACTTGGTCGCTCGCTCCAGACCTGCTTGGCCGACATGCTCGGGAGCACCTCGACCACTTCGCCGACGAACACGCGCCCCGGAAAGCCGTCGGCCGTGATGTGGGCGGCCAGCCCCATGCGGACGTGCGGAGCGTCGAGTTCTTCGACATACGCCCGCACGCGCGGCCGGAAAGTATCGGCCATCACCAGCACGGGTCGCGGATCTTCGAGGTCAACCACTTCCCCCGGCTCACGGCGGCGATGCAGGACCTGCCCCCGCGACGGAGCCAGCACTTCGGTCCGGGCCAGTTCGGCCCGAGCGAGGTTCAGCCGGGCCTGGGCGATGTCGACTTTCGCCTCGGCAGCCAAGAGCTCGTCGGTTCGGGCCGGGGCGGTGAGAAAATCGACGCGAGCCTTGGCAGCGGCGGCCTGCTGCGTAAGCGAGCGGACTTCATTGTCCCAGCGGTCGTATTCCTGATCGCTAATGGCATTGGCCGACTGCAGCCGTTCGGCCCGCTTGAGTTCGAGCTGGGCATGGTTCCGGCGGGCGACAGCCGCGGCATAGGTCGCTTTGGCTTCTTCGCGTTCGTATTCGTGGGCGCCGTTCTTCAATCGCTCGAGCTGCGCCTGAGCCAGGCGAACTTCGGCCTCGAGCATGGTGACCGAATGCCGCTGTGTGGCGTCGTCGAGCTTTACGAGGAGCTGCCCCGCTTCGACGTAGTCCCCCTCGGCGACCAGAATCTCCGCGATCCGGCCGGGGACCTCCGGCCGCAACTCGACCTCACGGCGCCCCCCTTCGACGATGCCCGGAGCATGAATCGACAGGCTGGCCGCCTCGCGGCGGATCGGCTGCGTAGCGCGAACCGCGGGCCGCGACTGTTCGTGCAGCCACAGACAACCCGCGGCCACGAGGGCCAGGGCAGCGACGATAGTAAAAAATCGGGTCATGGGATCGCCGAGTCGGGCGCCCGGTCGTTAGCGTTCGGGATGGGCGGTTTTGCCCGTCAAAAGGTTCGTCGAATGGTTCGCTCCCGGATTGGGCGAGTCGGCCCCGGAGGGACCAACCTCGCGCAAGACTCCTTCTTCCAAACGTAGGATGCGATCGGCGTAGGGGAAAATCCGATTGTCGTGGGTCACAATGACGGCGGTCTTCTGAAAATCGACTAACAGCTGCCGGAGCAGCTCCATCACCTGGTGCCCCGTTTCCTGGTCGAGGGCCGCCGTCGGCTCGTCGGCCAGAATCACCGCCGGGTCGTTGGCCAGGGCCCGGGCGAGGGCGACTCGCTGGCTTTGGCCGTGGCTCAGCTTCCGCGTGTCGGCGTGGGCCTGCGCGGTTAATCCGACGGCGTCTAGCAGCTCCAATCCACGACGACGCGCACGGGTGGCCGACTGACCCTGCAAAGTAAGGGGGACACAGACGTTTTCGAGCGCCGAGAGCCCGCGTATCAAGTGAAACCGCTGGAATACAAAGCCAATCTGGTCCCGGCGCAGCAAACCTCGCTCGTCGGCACTCGTGCGGGTGAGGGATTTGCCGAGGATGCGGATTTCGCCGGCATCGGGCGAAAGAATGCAGCCCAGGATCGAGAGCAACGTCGACTTGCCGCAGCCCGAGGGACCGACCAAAAACGCACACTCGCCCTGGGGGACGCTCAGGTTCACGCCAGCTAGCACATGCGTCGTCGTACCACCGCGGCTGAACTGTTTGCGGACGTCGAGGGCTTCGATGACCGCCGGGGTGGCGGAGGGGCTAGGGCTGGGGACCAGGACTGGGGTAGGAACGCTGTCAGTCAATGCACCCGCCGACACCGCGACGCTGCTCGGTGCGAGGCTCGAGGACGTCGGTAATTGGACCATAGCGTGGTTCCTAGGTGCGCTCGATCAGAAGCGCTGCGCAGATGCCGGTGTCCAAAGATTCAGCCCGGCACTCAGCTCCCCTGCAGTACGAGGAGAGGATCGATCGCCCGAATTCGCAGGTACGGCAAAAACGCCGCCAGCAGGCAGATCGAGGAGACCAGCAGCACGCTGCCGCCGGTGAGCCACAGAGGCGTTTCGATCGGGGCTCGCGGCGAGCTGATCGAATACTGAATCGCCGCCACGGTCACCAGCCCCAAGAGCGAGCCGACGACCGCCATGAACAACGCCTGCACGGCGACCAGCGTCAATAGCTGCGGTTGGCTCCCGCCGATCGCCTTGAGCGCCGCAAATTCCGCCTGCCGATCGAGCACCAGGCTGTGCAGCGTCTGGGCCACCATCACGAGGCCCACAATCAGCCCCAGCACCGTCGCGGCGCCAAAGCTGATGCCGATCCCCGTGCGGGTCATCCAGAAATCACGCGAAATATTGCTATAGGTCGCCGCCGGAAACGCTTCGAGATCGGGCGTGCGAGCCGAAATCTCGCGGCAAACGGCGTCGACGTCGGCCCCCGGCTTCACCTTCACCAGAAAGTACGAGCAGTGCCGCGGATCCTTGGCAAGCAGCTCGCTCGCCCGCTCATACTTCGTGAACACATACGGCGCGACCAGAAATCCGAGAATCCCCCGGCTTTTGTCGGCCACGCGGACCTTCTGATAGC
>JALORD010000422.1 GCA_025459145.1 Pirellulaceae bacterium
GTGTGCTCCGCCGAATCCTGAACGAGATGCTCAAACAATTGGGCTTCGAGGTGACGGAAGCGGTGCACGGACAGGATGCGCTCGACAAACTCGCGGCGGGCCTCGCGCCGGACGTCGTGCTTGTCGACTGGAACATGCCCGTGATGAATGGACTCGAATTTGTCCGGGCGATCCGGGCGCAAGAGAGCTATCGCGAGCTACCACTCATGATGGTGACGAGCGAAACCGAGGTCGAGCAGATGTCTCTCGCGCTGGCCGTCGGCGCGAATGAGTACGTGATGAAACCGTTCGGCAAGGAAGTGATTGCCGACAAACTGCAGATGCTTGGATTCTGAACCAGAGGGCGCTCTGGCGATTGGCGGCGCCAGTTGCCGGCGACCGAGTGAAACGCTGCGTACACTTGCCACATTGAGACTTGCCTCCGATGCGGAAGATTCGGGTACTTGTGGTTGACGATTCGACGGTGATCCGGCGGCTGCTGACCGACGCGCTGACGGCAGACGACACGCTGGAAGTGGTCGGCGCCGCTCCGAACGGCCGGATCGCGCTCGCCAAGATCCCCCAAATCAACCCCGACCTGGTCACGCTCGATATCGAGATGCCGGAAATGGATGGCCTGGCGACGCTGCAGGCGATCCGGAAACTGTATCCGCGGCTGCCAGTCATCATGTTTAGCACGTTGACCCAGAAAGGGGCGGTCGCCACGCTGAATGCACTGTCGGCGGGGGCCAGCGACTATGTCACGAAGCCGGCCAATGTGGGAAGCGTGACCGCCGCAATTCAAAAGGTGCGCGACGATCTGATTCCCAAGATCCGCACCCTCTGCGGACGATCGATCGGCGAGCAACCCGCGACCATTGGGCCGGTCCGCAGGCCCGATTCGACCACTCAAGCAGGGCGGCCTTGCATCCACCGTGCGTCGGTCGGCATCATCGCCATTGGCGTTTCGACGGGGGGCCCCAATGCTTTGACCGACATCTTTCGGCAGCTGCCCGCCGACCTCCCTGTGCCGATCGTCATCGTCCAGCACATGCCCCCCGTATTTACCCGGTATCTGGCCGAACGGCTGTCGCACGTTTCGGCTGTACCCGTGTGCGAATCCAGGGCGGGCGAACTGCTCGAGCCGGGGCGCGCCTGGCTGGCGCCAGGCGATTTTCACCTGACGCTCGCGAGGTCTCCTCTAGGTGTTGTAACCCGGCTGAATCAGGGGCCGCCGGAGAACTCCTGCCGCCCGGCTGTGGATGTGCTATTCCGCAGCGTCGCTGAAGTGTATGGTCCCGCGACGCTGGCGGTCGTGCTGACCGGCATGGGATATGACGGCTGCCGGGGGAGCGAAGCCATCCGGGACGCGGGGGGACGCGTCATCGCACAGGACGAAGCGACGAGCGTCGTCTGGGGGATGCCTGGCGCCGTGGCCCGGGCCGGACTCGCCGAAGAACTGCTGCCGCTTGATCAGATTGCCCAGCGTTTGACGTCACTGACGGCCGATCGACCCAATTTTCGCCCTTTGGTAACCTGCAGCCACTGATTCGCATGACCACTCTAGCCGCCACTCCCGCGCTCGACTCGCTCAGTTTCGAATACGTGCGAAAGCTCGTCCTCGAACGGTCGGCGATTGCGCTCGAAACAGGCAAGGGTTATCTGGTCGAGTCCCGCCTGATGCCGATCGCTCGCGCACACGGACATGGAACGCTTAGCGCCTTCATCGAGTCACTGCGCCGACAGCCGCACGGCATCCTGCACACGCAGGTGGTCGAGGCCATGACGACCAACGAGACCAGCTTCTTTCGGGATATTCATCCCTTTGATGCCTTGCGGACGATTGTGCTGCCGGAACTCGTCTCCGCCCGATCCGCAGCGAAGAAACTCAATCTCTGGTCAGCCGCCTGTTCGACAGGGCAGGAACCTTACTCGATTGCAATCCTGCTGGCCGAGCACTTTCCCGCCCTGTCCGACTGGACAGTGAATATCTACGCCACCGATCTTTCACAGCAGGTCCTCGATCGGGCACAAGCGGGCCAGTTCACGCAGCTCGAAGCCAATCGCGGCCTTCCCGCCGCCCTGCTGGTGAAGTACTTCGACAAGGTCGGTTTGCACTGGCACATCAAACCGGCAATCAAGCGGCGAGTCCGCTTTCTACAGGCGAACTTGATTGAGCCCTGGCCCATGTTGCCAGCGATGGACGTCATTTTCATGCGAAACGTGCTCATTTACTTCACGCCCGAAACCAAACGGCAGATTCTCTCCAAGGTTCGCGGTCAACTCGCTGCGGGCGGCACACTCTTTCTCGGCGGGGCCGAAACAACGCTCGGCATCGACGATGCATGGCGGCGAGTGAACCACGGGAAAACATCGACCTATCGTCTCGGGCCGGCTGCCAATTCCTAGCGGCCACAATGGCGAGCTACCACCAAACAACTCCCGAAGCGCTTCCCCCACCCGGTACATGCGAGATGCCGCCGATGAACGAAACATTGGTTAGCGACGACCAGATGCTCGAGCTGCTCGAGTCCGTCTGGAGTTCCATGCTCTATGTGCCGATTTCCGCGGTCCCGCCGAAGGGAGATTTTACGGAGCATGCGAGGCTGACGGCCAGCGTGCACATTGCGGGGGACTGGAACGGCACGGTCCTCCTACATTTGACGGAGCCATTCGCCGAGTTCGCAGCCGCCACCATGCTGGCGAGCGACACCGAGGGGCTTACGGATGCCGATCGCGACGATGCGGCAGCCGAGCTCTGCAACATTATTGGCGGCAGCATCAAGAGTCTCTTGCCCGGGCGAAACAGCCTGTCGCTCCCGGCTATCGTCAAAGGCGAGGAATCTCTGCTCCGCGTGCCGAACACCCACGTGCTGGCCACGATGGATGTGCAGAGCGCGGGGCAGCCGCTGCGGATCAGGATTCTGGCTCGGACCGATCGCAAACCAGCGGAGAGTGAATTCCGCCAAGTCGCGTCGGCCGGCGCCGCGCCCGCCGGCAACTCACGCTCGCACTAGCTCATCGAATTCGAACTTCACACTTGCGAAGGGGACGAAACATGTCACGGATACTACTGGCGGACGATTCGGGCACCATGCGGACGATCATTCGCCGCTCTCTCGAAGCCCTGGGAGTCACCGATATTGTCGAGGCGGCCGACGGCAATCAAGCGACGCAGCTCTTCGCGGCCGGCGGTTTCGACGCGGTCATCACCGATTGGAATATGCCCGGCAAGACTGGTATCGAAGTGGTCCGCACGATCCGGCAGACCGACAAAACGACGCCCATCGTGATGATCACCACCGAAGCAGAGAAGACGCGCGTCTTGGAAGCGATTCAAGCCGGGGTGAACGATTACCTCGTTAAGCCGTTTACCACCGATAACTTGCGAGAAAAGCTGGGGCGATTCACGCCTGTCGCTTAGGAAAATGCCATGTTTGGTAGCCCCCTCTTTGGCGGCCGGGTTGAGGACCGGCCGCACTTGATGACGGCGGGCCACTGCAGTCCTGACATCCCGAGAGCGCTGCCATGATCGCCGACTATATCAATCCCTTCTTGCTGTCGACGGCGAGCGTGTTCGAGCAGATGCTCAATACGCAGGTCGAGCGCGGACAACCTTACATCCGCAAAGCCTTCGAACCGCAGTTCGAGGTGACGGGGATCATCGGCCTAACGGGGAAAGCCACGGGCACCGTCGCCTTCAGCCTGTCGCGCGAGACGGCCATGAAGATCACCGAAATCCTGCTTGGCGAGCGGCCAAACGAAATGAATCCGCACGTGGTCGACGCGATCGGCGAAGTCACCAACATGATCGCGGGAGCGGCCAAGGCGCGGCTGGCTGAACTGGAACTGAGCCTGGGCCTGCCGACGGTTCTGATCGGCAGTTCAGCGTGCGTGGCGTTTCCTTCGCGGGCCACGCCGATTTCGATTCCCTTCGATTCCGCGCTGGGGAAGCTGGTCGTGGAAGTGGGAATTGTCCAGTAGGTGCGGCCTGAGCACACCGGTCCACAAACGATCGTCGCCTCAGCCTATTCCGGCAGCGGCTTGCCGTGCGTCTCGGGGGCGAACCAGATCAGCACCATGCCGATGAGATAGACGAGGCTCATCGTCGAGCAGGCAAGCGGATAGCCGCCCGGAATGCTGAAACCGCCCACCGTCAGCCCATCGGCAAATCGCCCCATCAAATTGCCGGTCTGCAGAACGCCAATCGCGGCCAGAATGCGCCCAAAGTTGAAGCCGAAACCCTGCCCGGTCGCGCGCACATTTGTCCGAAACAGTTCTGGCAGATAAAGCGGCAGCCAACCATAGAATGACGCCGTCATGGTACCGGCGATAAATGTCCAGAAAAGCATTCCCGGGCCATACCGGGTGTTTCCCAGGAAAAGCATGTACACCGACGCGAGCGATAGTATGCACAGCAGGCAGTAGGCGGGACGGCGGCCGAACCAATCCCCCATCATCGCAGCCAAAATCGTTCCCACGATCGCGCCCAGTGCGAGCCAGATCTGCGTGTACTCCTTGGCTCGCGGTTTGACGGCGGCCGGAGCATTGGTAGCCGGAGCATTTGGCACTGCTGCATTGGGTACCGCGGCGGCGACCAGTTTCATTTCTTTTTCGACGAGTTGATCGGCCCAGGACGGCGCCCACTGGGTTGAGCCCCACGTGCCCAAGAGGGCCACTCCCGAGAGGCACGCCCCCAGGAGCATCCGCCGCAAGGTGGGCCGCCAATCTTCGCCGCCGAGAGCTGCTTGCTGCCGCTGGAAAAATCGAATCACGGGATACGTGTAGCCG
>JALORD010000063.1 GCA_025459145.1 Pirellulaceae bacterium
AAAGGAGCGAGGAATGACGGTTCGCGTTGCCATCAACGGGTTCGGACGTATCGGCCGGCTGGTGTATCGGGCCATGCTCGAACAGGGAATTGTCGGCAAAGGGAAAGAGGTCGACGTGGTTGCGGTCGGCGATATCGTCCCGGCTGATAACCTCGCGTACCTGCTCAAGTACGACACGACCCAGGGCCGCTTCCCGGGAAGCTACGAGACGAAGAAGTCGTCGCCCGACAAGGCCGACGACGATGTGCTGATCGTCAACGGCGACGAGATGCGCGTGGTCGCCGCCCGCTCGCCGGCTGAACTGCCGTGGAAGGACATGGGAGTCGACCTCGTGATCGAGGCGACCGGCCTCTTCACCGAAGCCGAGAAGGCCAAGGGGCACCTCACAGCCGGGGCCAAGAAGGTGATCATCACCGCCCCTGCCAAGCAGGAAGACATCACCGTGGTGATGGGCGTGAACCACGAGAAGTACGACCCGAAGGCCCACAACATCATCAGCAACGCGAGCTGCACGACGAACTGCCTCGCCCCCGTGGTGCATGTCCTCCTGAAGGAAGGCTTTGGCATCGACGAAGGGCTGATGACCACGGTCCACAGCTACACCGCGACGCAGAAGACGGTCGACGGTCCCAGCAAGAAGGACTGGAAGGGAGGCCGCGCTGCCGCCCAGAACATCATCCCGAGCACGACCGGCGCCGCTAAAGCGGTAGCCCTGGTCTGCCCCGAAGTGAAGGGCAAGCTGACCGGCATGGCGTTCCGCGTCCCGACGCCGACCGTCTCGGTCGTCGACCTGACGGTGAAGACCGTCAAAGAGACGAGCTACGCCGAGATCTCGGCCGCCATGAAGAAGGCCAGCGAGACGTACCTCAAGGGAATCCTCGAGGTGACGAGCGACGAAGTGGTGAGCAGCGACTTCATTCACAGCCCGGCCTCGTCGATCTACGACCAGGGTTCGGGGATCGAGCTCAACAGCAAGTTCTTCAAGCTGGTGAGCTGGTACGACAACGAGTGGGGTTACTCGAACCGGGTCGCCGACCTCGTGAAGTACGTGATCAGCAAGGGGCTGTAGCCGTACCGGGCTGTAGCAGCATAGGTCGCGGGGCCGCCGCTCTTTATAGCGGCGGCGTTCAGTAGGCCCGCTTGGACGCTGCAAGTCATCGAGCAGAGAACTCACGCGGTGATCGCGGAGGAGAATCGACGCTCGCCGGCAGCGTCACGATTACGTCGCACTGTGGGCGAGTGTCCAATTATTTTCGCACTTGCTCGGCGTGGCCCTGGGCAAGCTGCATTTTCTGCACTACCCAAATCGAAGCCTGCCAAGAAATGAATCGGGGCCGCTCATCCTGCTGGATGTGCGGCCCCGATGGTTTGGCAAGGGATGTTTCGGTGATCAGGCTACCGATTTACCGTCACGCCGAAGGTGAGACCCGCAATCTGCACGTCTTCGTTGTTGTCGTCGATATCGTCGCTCCGGCCGATGCCCTGGCCCATGTCGAGGAAGACCATGCCGAACTGCAGCGAGATGTCGCGGGTGAGCGAGTAGGCCGCTTCGGCCCGAACTTCGCCGCCCCAGACGAACTGATTGGCGTTGTCGTGGGATTGAAACCTTTCGTTGAGTTCCAGGTCCACCGTGTCGCCGAGCGGGCCGTCATATCGAGTCAGCGTGATGTCCGTCCGGTTCTTCAGGTACTGGAAGTTGTGCATCGCGAAGAAGCGCACATCCGCGGAGAGAAGCCACTTACCCCGCTGCTGGAACCAGCGGCCGCCCAACTGTCCACCGATCATGAAGTTCTCGAAGACCGAAAAGTCCTCGGTAAACTGCTCGTAGGGACCTTCGACGTCGGGGGTGAACGGATCGGGTTGGCCGTTGATGTCTTCCGCGAAGCGGTCGTAATCGGTCCGCCGCTTGAAGTTGCGGTAATTCATGTAGCGAAAGCCGGCCAGGGGTTCGAGCACCGAACCATTGTGGAACTGCTTCCGCCGCCATGTTTTGTTGAACTCGAACGACGACATCGACGCCACATTGAGGCTTTGCCGAACGTCGTAGATCCGCGGGTTGCGGTCGGCGATGATCGGATCGGGTTCGTCGTTCACCGGCAGATCATCTTCATTGATCCGGTTGATCCGCTCGACGATGTTCGAGACGTAGACGTTCGGCCCGCTGAGGTGCCAGAGCACCCCCTGCCAGCCGGTCTGCTCCTCGGTCATATAGCCGAGTTCCCAGCGGTTGCCCCAGGTAAAGTCGCCGTCGAACCCGGAGAACAGCGAATCCTCGCCGTCCGGCCGGCTCATGGCGACGTACGTCCGGTCGTAGTCGAAGTAGACGCCCGTATTGGGCGGATCGCCGCCGCCGAAGTCACCGACCTCGGCGGGAGCAAAAAACTGGAAATCCGGCTCGAAGTAGCCGGGATCGATAAACGGTTGAAAGCGTTGCGCGCTGGCTGTGTTGGCCAAGCCCACAACTGCAAGCACCGCGGCCAGCCAAATGAGCGGTCGGATCGACATGGTACGGTTCCACCTCAGGGCGTCACTTGCTGTCATGCCCCGTCGGCCTCCGGGGGAGGGACGGCGTGCGGACCAGTTCCGCGTGTGACGGTTTTATCGGATCGTCCTTTCGTGCAAGTTGAGTAAGAAAGGCAAGCGATTCCGAGATTTACGGTTGTAGCAGTCCTGCCAGACGTGCCGCCGGCCGGGGATTTGATTGCCGTAACCGCTGGCGGCGCGTATAGTTGCGTGATTGGGACGAGCTCTCCAAGCACCCTGTCCCGCACCAATCGCGCCCTGGAACGGCTGAGGTTTTTATGTCTCGACATTGGTTGCTAGCAGGACTCGCCGCTCTTTGGCTCGCCGCCGGCGGCCAATCGATCCGTGGGCAGGAGGCTGTGGCCGAGTCTCCGAAAGCCGACGAACCCGCGCAAGAAGCCGAACAGAAGGCAGGCGACAAAAAGTCCGAATCGCGCTTCATCCGTATCCGCCGCGGCGAGGACAAAAAGCCCTTGGCGATGGAAACGGCCATCGTCCGGTACGTCCCGGCTGACGCCACCAAGCCCAAGGTCGAGGTCGACCTGATCGGGGCCATCCACATTGCCGACAAGTCGTACTACGAAGAGCTCAACAAGCGCTTCGAGGCCTACGACGTGCTCCTCTACGAACTGGTCGCTCCCGAGGGGACGCGGATTCCCAAAGGGGGCCGCAAGGAAGGGGGGGGGCACCCGGTCGGTGCGCTGCAAAACGGCATGAGCTCGATGCTCGCGCTGACCCACCAGCTCGACGAGATCGATTATACAAAGCCGAACTTCGTCCACGCCGACATGACTCCCGAAGAGTTCAGCCGGTCGATGCAGGATCGGGGCGAAAGTTTCATGCAGATGTTCCTCCGCATGATGGGACAAGGGATGGCGCAGCAAGCCGCCCAAGGACAGGGGGGCGGCACGAGCGACCTCGAACTGCTGGCGGCCCTCTTTTCCAAGGATCGCGCCAGCAAGCTGAAGCTGATCATCGCCGACCAGTTCGAGAACCTGGAAGGACAGATGCTCATGTTCGATGGCCCCCAAGGCTCGACGATCATCACCGAGCGGAACAAGAAGGCCTTCGAAGTGCTGCGGAAGCAGCTCGACGCGGGAAAAACGAAGATCGGGGTCTTCTATGGGGCGGGGCACTTGCCCGATATGGACGAGCGCCTCAAGGCCGAGTTCGGCCTGAAGCCGGCGGGCGACGACTGGGTCACGGCCTGGTCGCTCGAGAAGAAGTAGCACGGCAACAAGTTGCCGACGCCAACCCGCGGGTCCGCTCGCTCCGCCGAGCGGACACTTCTCGGCGTGATCGATATCATCGCCCCAATCGGACCTATCCGGACTCTTGGGACACGGCCGCCGGGGACGGGCGCTTGCCGCCGCTTGGCAGCGCCGTAGATAGCTGTGGCCACTCTCGTGCGCAAGCAGGTGTGCTTGCGCGCCGAGGCGGCGGTTGTCAGATCCATGTGGTCCGCTCGCTCCGCGAGCGGAAAGAACGCGACAGCCATCCCAACAGCGCCCTCGCCCGAGCTCGCCATGCCCACCCCTCAGCAGCTTCTCGATCTTGTCCGCTATGTGCAGCGAGCCCTGCTCCTGCATCAACGGCTGGCGCTCCTCGTCTTTGCCGCGATCACGTTCGCGACGCTGGCGGGGGTGATCCTGATGCCCAAGTCGTACTACTCCGAGGCCCGGCTGTTCGTCCGTTTCGGGCGCGAAAATCTGGCCCTCGATCCGACCGCCACGACCGGACAGTTGATCTCGATTTACGAATCGCGGGAGAGCGAGATCAACTCGCTCCTCGAAGTGCTCAAGAGCCGAGCCATGCTCGATCGGCTGGTCGATTCGCTGTCGCCAGAATTCGTGCTGTACGGGGGCGAACCCCAGCCGCTGGCCCGCCGAGGGGAAGCGGCCTCGGGATTTGAACCCGCAGCTGTCTTGCAGCCCTCGGCTTTGCACCAGCGGGCCGTCCAGCAGCTCGAGCGGGACATCAATATCTCGACCCCTCGGAAGAGCAACATCATCACCGTGGAGTGCCGGGCCTCGCGGCCCGAGGTCGCCCAGTTGATCGCCGCAAGGCTCGTCGAGATTTATCGCGAGGAGTACGTCCGGGTCCATCGCACGGCCGGTTCGTATCAGTTCTTTGCCGACCAGACGCTCCTCACGCAGAAGGAGTGGGAAGCGGCCTCGGCTGAGCTGGGCGCGGCGAAGAATAAACTCGGCATTGTGACACTCGACGGACGGAAGAAACAATTGCAGGATGAGATCACTGATATCGATGCCAAGCTGCTGACCAACCGGTCGGATCTGTCGACCACCCAAGCCCGGATTGCGTCGCTCCAGGAGCTGATCGCCAAGCTTCCCGCGACGGTCATCACGCAGCAAGCTCAGGCCCCCAACGCCGCCTTTGACAATATGCGGGGAACGCTGTTTCAGCTCGAAGCCCGCGAGCAGGAACTGGCCGCCACCCGCAGGGACGATCATCCGCAGCTCGTGGCCGTGCGCGATCAGCTGCGCGATCTGCGCCACGTGCTGGCCGAGCAGTCGCCGCAGCGGCTGCAGTCGACCGAGGCGGTTAATCCCTCGCGGCAAGCTCTGGAGCTGTCGCTCCTCAGCGAACAGTCGCAGTCCGATGCGCTCGAAGGTCGTGAACAAGCGCTGCTCGCCCAGCAGGCTGTGCTCCGCAACGATCTGAAGACGCTCAACGGGAAAGAAGCCCAGCTCACCCGCCTGCAACAGGAAGTGGAGCTGGCCGAAGCTCGCCATCGGTCGTATGCCGACAAGCTCGAACAGGCCCGGATCAACCGCTCGCTCGACGCCGATCGAATTTCGAGCCTGACGGTCGTACAGCCCGCCTCGTTTCCCACGCGGGCCACTGGACCCCGGCGAGCATACATCCTGGGGCTGGGGCTCATTGTCGCGGCAATCAGCTCGCTCGGCTCGGCTCTTGTGGCGGCTTATCTGCAGCCAATGTTGACCACACGCGACGAACTGCGGCAGGTCCTCGATCTACCGCTCGTCGGCTTCATACCACGCACGGAAGCCGCCGCCGGCCGCGCGCCAGCGCTTTAGGGCCGCAAACAAGTCGAGAAAGCTTCACGTCTTAACTTTGCGTTGTTCTGGACGTAATACGCCACGGACCGAACACAGATCAAACACCGACGAAGGCAGGGGCCTCATCCGTGGCCGTCGAGTTCAAACCTCGGCTTCAATCTGCCTCTTCCGCCAGTTCCCAATATAGCGGTCGGTGTTAGGGCTGCGACTTGCTCCCCTCCAAATTTGGGTCCCTCGGCCAATAACTGCGGCAACAAAGGCCGGCCAGCAACGCCGCGGATAAACGCTGCTGAACGCGAGTTCCTGAAAGTTCGCTCCGTTTCTGCCAGCACCTTACGGCACTTTCACGCCGGCAGCCGGCGCCTCGGGCGGTCGTGACATAGAGTTGTCGGGGCGCGGTGCGTTCGTCATGCGCTCCCCTTGTAGCGAGGCCCACGCATGCGTCCTGTGATGAAGAATCCAACTGTGACGGCCGGCGGCATCCGCGCGGGTGCGCCGGTCGTGCCGCGCGGCAAGCCGCGGCAGATCGGCCTGCCCCAGCGGGCCCTGGCCGGCTTTGCCACGACCATGAGCGAGCTGATGGGACCGCGGCAGACCGAATCGTTCGGCATCTTGATGTATCACCGCGTCGCCGATCCGGTCGCGGGCCTCGCGCGGCCCACTTGGAACGTCCCACCCGAGCGGTTCGGCCAGCAGCTCGAAGGGCTCCTGTCCCGCGGCTTCGAAGCCTGGCCGCTCCGCGAGGTGCTGGCCCACCACCGGGAAGGTCGCCCCGTTCCGCCGAAGGCGTTTGTCATCACGTTCGACGACGGCTACGAGAACGTCTATCTCCACGCTTTCCCAATCCTGCGGCAACTGGAACTGCCGGCGACTGTGTTCCTGGCCACGGCCTATCTCGATTCGCGCGAGCCCTTTCCCAGCGATGACTGGAGCGAGGCCGGTTCGGGGAACGTTCCCTACACGACCTGGCGGCCACTCACCACGGAAGAGTGCCGCGAGATGCACACCAGTGGCCTCGTCGAGCTCGCGGCGCATACGCACACGCACGCCGACTTTCGCGAGCGGCCGGGCGATCTTCTCAGCGACCTGCGACGCTGCCAACGGGTGCTGCGCGATCGGTTCGGCATCGAGCGGGCCACGTTCGCCTTTCCCTACGGCAACAAGAGCGACGGCTTCGCGGGCCCTGAGCTCTCGGCCGCCGCGGAAGAGGCGGGGATGCTCTGTTCGTTGACGACCGAACCCGAACTGGTTCGCCCCGGAACAAGCCCATTCGACTGGGGCCGCTTCGCCGCTGAAGAGCACGACACAGCCGGCTCGCTGGCCGCCAAGCTGGGCGGCTGGCACGAAGCGGTCCGCTCGCTCGGCCATCGGCTCCTCGGGCGGCGTCCGCGACACGAACTCCGCCGACCCTACCAGATCGACTCGTCCGACACGGCCCGCGAGTAACACTGCCCGCGAGTCACCCTGCCCTGCGCGACAATCCCCGCAAGTAGCGCCGACCGCCCCTCGGTTCGAGCCACACGATAAATCGACCATGAGCGTCAGCCCCTCGACGACAGCCGAACTCCCCCTCGCGGTTCCGGAGACGACGTCTCGGCTGGCCGCGGTCCGTGGCCGTCTGGGACGGCTCGCGCGGAGTTTGCCGTTTTCGGGCGATTCGCTGCTGCACAAGAGCGTCCTGGCGGTCTTCGATCAGGCTGTCGTGAGCGGAACGAGTTTTCTGACCAGCGTCATCCTGGGGCGGATGTGCGCCCGCGAAGAGCTGGGCGTTTATTACCTGGTCTTGAGCATCGTGTTCTTCGTGCGCGGGATCCAGGAACAACTGGTCTCGGCGCCGTACATGATCTACAGCCAGCGGCGGCAGGGCGAATCGCTCGAACGCTACGCCGGCAGCTCGCTCGCTCATCTGGGCATCCTCCTGGCGGCGACCAGCGGCACGCTCCTCTTGCTGGCGGCACTGGGCGTGATGTCGACCGAGTTGACCGGAGCGCTCTGGCTGCTCGCGGCTGCGGCACCCCTGCTGCTCATACGGGAATTCGTGCGGCAGTTGCTCTTTGCGCATCTGGCGATGAAAGCGGCAATCGCCCTCGACGCGAGTGTGGCGATCGTGCAGATGGCCGGCCTGGCCTTGCTAGCCGTTACCGGCACTTTGACCCTCGCCACCACGCTGGCCGTGCTGGGCGTTTCGGCCGGCTTGCCCGTCGTTGCGTGGTTCGCGCTCAAGCAGCGACGGCTGGTGCTGCGGCCCGCCGAAGTCGTGTCCGACTTTTTGCACAACTGGGTCTTTGCCCGCTGGGCGCTGGCCAGCCAATTGCTCGCCTGTACGACGCCCTACGTCATGCCGTGGGTCGTCGCGCTGACACATGGCGAAGCCGAGACCGGAACGCTCGGCGCGTGCAGCACGCTCGTGGGCCTCTCGAACATGTTCATGATGGGGCTGTGCAATTTCCTCAGCCCTCAGGCGGCTAGGGCGTTTGCTCAGGGGGGACTCGCAGAGCTTCAGTCGGTCCTCTGGAAGACCGCGGCGCTCTTTCTCAGCACGCTGGGCCTGGTGGTGATTGTCGGCTTCACGCTCGGCGAGCAAATTGCCGTGCTCGTCTATGGCGAACAGTTCGGCGGCACCGGCTGGCTCATCGGCATCCTGTCGCTGAGCGTTCTGGCCAATAGCCTGGGCGTGACAGCCGGCAATGGCCTGTGGGCGATGGAGCGGCCGAGCGCCAATTTCGTCGCCGATCTGATCTCGGTTGGCGTCGTGATTGGAGCCACGATCGCGCTGGTCCCCGCATTCGGCCCGCTGGGGGCCGCGCTGGCGACGCTCGCCGGCACGTCGTCCGATGCGCTGGTCCGCCTGATTGTCCTACGGACAACGATGCGCGAGTTCTCGTCGGCCGCGGCTGCTCCGCGAGGAGCCGCGTCATGAGTCGTGAATCGACTTTCAGTGCGACATTGCCCAGCTTTCGCGCCGGAAATGCCGCGTATCCGCTCGAGACGGCTGCCGGAAGTCCAACGCGCGCCAGCATCTGGGCAATCATCGGCGTGTCGCTCGTCGTGGCCGGCGCGTTCTTCGTCGCCGAACACAGCCTCGACATCTCGCTGGCCGACGCCTACACGCAAACAGCCGAAGAAATGGAACTCGCCGCCGGGGGAGGCAACACGGCCCGCCGGCTGACGTTCCTCGTCCTGGCGGCAGTGGGCGGAGTACTGCTGCTGACCCCGCGCGGCTCACGGCTCTCCATCCACGGGCCGCTGGCGGCCGCGATCGGAGCGTATCTAGCTCTCTGCGGGGCCAGCATCCTGTGGTCGATTGATCCGGGCATGTGCCTCCGCCGCATGATGGTCCTGGGCTGCTGCGTAATCTTCGCAGCCGGTCTCGCGCGGCGATTCACGATGCACGAGCTGTGCCTCATGGTGGTGGCGACGATCGGCCCGCTTGTGCTCGTGGGGCTCTTGGCCGAATTGCGTCTGGGGACGTTTCGTCCCTGGTCGGCCGGTTATCGCTTTTCCGGCTCGGTGCATCCCAACACGCAAGGGATGCACCTGACGATGCTCGGCTTGGCAGCCTGGGTGCTGGCCCGCACTCCCGAAACGAAACATCGCGGCCTGTTTTGGGCGATTTTTGCCGCGACGCTGGTCCTCGGCGTGTTGACCAAATCGCGCACCGGCAACGCCGCGACGCTGCTAGCCTTTGGCAGCGTCCTGGTCGTGCATACGTCAGCGCACTGGAAGATGTCGGTGGGCTTTGCTTTCAGCTGGCTGGGGCTTGTCGGACTGTGGCTGTTGCTCCTGGCCGGCTTCGATCCGCTCGTCGACTTTCGCGATGCGCTGCTGCTCGGCCGGGCCGAACAGTCCGACACGCTCAGCGGCCGGGCGTACATCTGGCCCATCGTCCTGCATTATATCGGCCAGCGCCCCTGGCTGGGCTACGGATACGAATCGTTCTGGAATCCGACGCACATCGACACGATCTCGACCGAGTTGGAATGGGGCCTCCGCGAGGCGCACAACGGCTACCTCGAAGTGCTGTTATCGACCGGAGTGATTGGCCTCGCTCTCGCATTCGCGGTTGTCGTGGCAGGCCTCGTAACCGCCACGAGGGGACTCATCGCGAGGCGCGATCCGGCCTACGGCTTGGCGCTGGGAATGCTGGTGTTTGGAGTCTTCAGTTCGGCGATGGAATCGGGCCTCGTCGTGGTGATGCTCCCTCCGGTCTTGATCGGCGCGCTCCTCCTCAAAATGGCCCTTTTTGCGGATGAACTTTTAGCTCCCGAATCGACATTGCACAAATCTGAATCGCACCCAACCCAGGCATACAACCCCCACTTGTTGGGCTCGCCGCCGACGGGAATCGCCCTATGAATTCACCTGAAGTCAGCGTCGTCGTCTGCACTCGCAATCGAGCTACGCTCTTGGCCGATGCGCTCGCTAGTCTGTACGACCTGTCGACCGACGACTTTGTCTATGAGATCGTTGTCGTCGACAACGGTTCGACCGATGGCACTCGCGCCGTCGTCAAGCACGCCGGCACGGAATCGAAGCACTCGATCCGCTATGTGTACGAGGCCGAGCCGGGGATCGTCGCCGCCCGCAATCGGGGCATTGCCGAAGCCCAAGGAAACTGGGTCGCCTTTTTCGACGACGATCAGCTCGCCGACTGGCACTGGCTGGCCGAACTCTATCGCGGGGCCAGCGAACGGGGCGCGCTATCGGTCGGCGGCGCGGTGAATCTGGCCCTGCCCGCCGATTGCCAGCGCTCGCTCGCGCCCCAGGTACGGATGCTCCTGGGCGAAGCGCTGCACGGCGATGAGCCGCTCCGCTACGCCGGCCGGATCACGCCCGGCTGCGGCAACTGGATGCTCGCTCGCACGGCCTTCGAGCGCGTCGGCATGTTTCAGCGGTCGATCGCCGGACGGGGCGAAGACACCGATCTCTTTGAGCGGTTGGAGCGGGCCGGCATTCCCTCCTGGTATGTGCCGACGGCGGTCATTCATCACATGACGCCTTCCGAGCGGCTGGAGCGCGCTTACCTCGTCGATCTGGCCCGCCGGATGGGGCGCGGCATCGCCGTCCGTCAGCGAGCCGCGCTCGGCCTGGCCGGCTTCACGCTATTGTGGCTGGCCAAAGGGGTGCGCACGTGCCTCGTCGAGTACCCGCTCCTGGCTTGGAGTGGGCTTCGCCCCAACCCCGAGGCACGCCTCGGACGCGAATGTCAGCTCGCGGTCAGTCTCGGGTTTCTCGCAGGCGCCTGCGGTAGCGAATCGGCGGCGGCGCGCGAGCCAGCGGTGAACCGCTTGGCTGTGAGTCGCCAGGCTGCGAACCCCTCGGCTGCTGCGGCCGCGTTTGAATCAGCGGAGTTCGATTCGGCCGAAAACCGCGAGGCCAATCCGCAACCCGCCGCGGAAGGAGCCCGCCCGGAGCTCGTCGCCGAAAGGAGCGACGAGCGCGAACCGGCTCCGATGTTCGTCATTCGGCCGGCGGAGCCGACCGCCGTGATGGACTATGTCTGCTCTCCGCTCGTCTCCCCCTCTTCCTCGTCCTACGACCGATGAACATCGAAGTCCTCTCCGCGCTCGACCTTGCGCCCGAGCACCTGTTTCGTTGGCGCGAAATCCTGCGCGCGTCGCCGCATCTGACGAGCCCTTTCTTCCGACCGGAGTTCATCCAGATTGCGGCCCAGGTGCGGCCGCGGGTCGAAGTGGCCGTGCTGCGCGAAGCCGGCCGCATCGTCGGCTTTTTTCCGTTCGAACGCGCCTGGAATGTCGCCCGGCCGGTCGGCGGCCCGATGTCCGACTATCAAGCGGTCATTGCCGAGGCTGACGCGGCCTGGAACCCGGAAGAACTACTCCGCGCTTGCCGGCTGTCGGCCTGGGAATTCGATCATCAGCTCGCCTGCCAGACGCAGCTCGCTGGGCACTTCGTCACGCGGGCAACCAGCCCGATCATCGACCTGACGGCTGGCTACGCGGCGTGGCTCGACGAGCGCAAAGCGGCCGCTTCGTCCATGAAGGAACTGCTCCGCAAGCGGCGCAAGCTGGAGCGGGAAGTTCCCGACCTCACGTTCACATGGCACACTTCCGACTCGGCGAGGTTCGACCAGCTGCTCGCCTGGAAATCCGCCCAGTATCGCCGCACGGGGCGGGCCGATCTGTTTCAGCAGCGCTGGGCCGCCCGGCTCGTCACGCGGCTTCGCGATAGCCAGTCGGCCGAACTGCGCGGCGTGCTGAGCGAGTTGGCCATTGGGGGTCAGCCGCTGGCCCTGCACTTCGGCCTGCAGGCGGGTTCGACGCTGCACTTCTGGTTTCCGGCCTACGGACCCGCCGGATCGCGCTGGTCGCCGGGTCAGGTCCTGCTGCTCTCGCTGGCCGAACAGGCCGAGTCGCACGGCGTCACGCGAATTGATCTGGGCAAAGGCTCCGAAGACTACAAGCGGATGTTTGCCAATAGTGCCGTCGAACTGGCCGAGGGGTACCTCGACCAGCGACCGCTGGCTCCCGCGCTCCGCCGCACTTACGCCGTGACGCGAGACTGGGTCAAAAACTCGTCACTCCACGCCCCGGCGCGGACAACGCTCGGCTGGCTTCGCCGGTGCCGGGCGGCCCTCGATCAAGCTACCAGCGGCAAAGATACCGCCGCAGCCGCAGGAGAAACCCGATGTTGAATTTACGCTGTACCGCGGTGACCGACCTTCGCGAGGCCGATTGGCGGCTGTGGTGCGAACTGCAGCGGACCGAGCCGCTGCTCGAGAGTCCGTACTTTCGCCCGGAGTTTGCTCGCGCGGTGGCGAGCGTCCGGACCGATGTCGAAGTCGCCGTGCTCGAGCAGGACGGCGCGACGGTGGGCTTTTTTCCGTTTCAGCGGGGGACGCTCAACATTGCCCGCCCTCTGGCCGGCAAGTTGTCCGACTATCACGGCGTGATCGCCCGGCCCGATCTTGAGTTCGACGCCGGTTGGCTGGTGCGGAAGTGCGGTCTGGCGGCTTGGGATTTTGATCATCTGGTGGCTCAGCCGGCGCTGGATCGCTTTGTAACGAGCCGCGAAGAATCTCCCTACCTCGACCTCTCGGCCGGGTACGACGAGTACTGTGCGAAGCGGCGCGCGGCCGGATCGGATGTGGTGGCTAAGACCAACCAAAAGGCGCGGAAGCTCGCCCGCGAGGTCGGCCCGCTGACGTTCGAATACGACTCGTCGGACGAAACGGTCTTTCAGACGCTGCTGGCCTGGAAATCGGCCCAGTATCTGCGCACGGGGCTCGCCGATGTGTTCGCCTACGACTGGACGCTCGCCCTCCTGCGCCGCTTGCGCGAGCAAGCAAGTCCGCTGCTGGCTGCGCCGCTGTCGGTCCTGCGAGCGGGCGAGCGAACTGCGGCGATTGCTCTGTCGCTCGAAAGCAGCGGCATTCTGCACTGCTGGTTTGTGGCTTACGACCCGCAGCTCGCCGCATACTCGCCGGGGCAGGCGTTCTTTCTTCGCTTTGCCCAAGAGGCCGCCGCCCGCGGCATTCGCAAGCTCGATCTGGGCAAAGGGGACGAACGCTATAAGTGGTCGCTTGCCACGGCGGGAGTTCCCGTCTGGGAAGGCTCGGTCGGCACGCCATCGCTCGCGCTCTTGCTACGCAGCGCCTGGCGCCGGAGCCGCGACTGGGTCAGCAACTCGGCCCTCCGCGATCGGGCAAGTCTGCCCACGCGCCTGATCCAACCGGTCCGGCACTGGTTTGCGTACCACTAGGGCAAAAGCGGAATGACCAATGACAAGTGACCGGTGGTAAATGGCCGTCATCGTTGAGATTTTGATCCTCGTGCTCGCCCTCCTCCTGACCGTGCCGGTCGGCATGTTCTGTCTGGAGGTGGCGTTGTCGCTCTTGCCTCGCCGGCCCCGCGACCGCCGGCGCAGCAGCGAGTTGCCGCGGATTGCCGTGCTGATTCCGGCCCACAACGAGGCGGCCGTCATCAGCCGGACGCTCGCGACGCTCATGTCGTCGCTCCCTTCCGCCAGCCGGGTGTATGTCGTGGCCGACAACTGCACCGACGACACGGCTGAGCTGGCACGCCGCCACGGCGCGATTGCCCTCGAGCGAACCGACCCGGATCGCCGCGGCAAGGGCTACGCCCTCGACTTTGGGCTCAAGCAGCTGGCGCTCGATCCGCCGCAGGCGGTCGTGTTTCTCGATGCCGATTGCCAGGTCCGCCCCGACACGGTCGCGCTTCTGGGGCAGACGGCTGTCGCCACTGGCCGGCCCGTGCAGGGGCTCAACCTGTGCGATCCCGATCCGCGGGGCGGCCGGCTGCAGGCAGTCTCAGGACTTGCGTTTCGGTTCAAGAATTTAGTCCGCACGCTCGGCCTCTGGCGGCTCGCCGGATTGTGCCACCTCACCGGGACGGGCATGGCGCTCCCCTGGTCGCTGGTGCCCCGAGTTCACTTGGCCGACGGCAATGTCGTCGAGGACATGCAGCTCGGGATTAATCTGACGCTCGCGGGTTACCGGCCGCTGTACTTGCCCGAAGCCCGTGTCGACAGTCCGCTGCCGGGCACCCGGGCGGCGGCCCACACACAGCGGACGCGGTGGGAGCATGGCCATCTGGCGACGCTGCTCGTGCAGGTTCCGCGTGTGCTGCTACTGGCACTTGCGCGGCAGCGGGTCGATCTGGTCTGGCTGGCGCTCGATCTGGCAATTCCGCCGCTGTCGCTCCTCGTGATGCTGGCCGCCGCGGTCTGGCTGGCGGCCTTGGCGGTAACGCTCCTGGGCGCGAGTCCCGTGGCGCTGGCGGCTGTTTCGATCCTGGCGGGATTCCTCGCGCTCTCGGTCTTCGTAGGGTGGCTCGCCCATTGCCGCGCGCAGATTCCGCTGGTGTCGCTCCTGGCCGCGCCGCTCTATGCCGCCTGGAAGGTTCCGATCTACGTTGCCTTCCTCGTGAACCGCCAGCGCCACTGGGTCCGCACCCAGCGGGATGCTCCGGGGAGCAGGTAGCGGCAGGCCCTGGAGACTTGAATTCGGCCGTCGGCTCGGCCACGCTAATCTGGCAACGGCCGAAGTCGTTCGTGCGATCGATCGCGGGCACCGCGTCGCGAACGGCTGGCGCGGGAGAATTCAACCCTCATGAGCACAACCGAATTGAAACCGCGAGAGTGGCGGATTCTGGAAACGTTTGGCCCCGTCTTTTCGCACGGCGGCTTCAAGAACTGGCACCTCTGCCTGGCGGAGGACGGGATCGTCGCCCTGCCGGTCGGCTTCTGGCCGACGCTCCTCGCCGGCATTGGCGCGGGAACCGGCAACATCTGGCTGATGCACAAGGCCTACGTCAAGTCGGCCGACGCCGACGGAGAGCGGATCATCGTCGACGACGGCAATCCCAAGTGGCGACGTTACCCGGCCGCACGGCTGGAGCGGGTCTACCTGAAGTTCTGCCGACTCGGGGCGAACGAAATCCACCTGCAATTGCTCGGCGAGAAGAACCACCTCTACGGCCTCGGCGACCGGACGCAAACCGACGCCTGCCGCGCGAAGTTCAAGGAGCTGTATCCGCGCGTTTACAGCGAGCTGGGGTTTTAGGGCGCGGGACCAGATCTTGGCAATCGCTGCGAGTCGGTTGTGATGTCGTGATGTTTGGCAGTTCGCATTCCCCCGGCCGCCCGCGTACAATGCCTGCGGCCGCGGAAAGGGCGTGTTGTGCCCCGTCGCGGACAGTTGTGGGCAGTCTTCTCTCGTTCGATCGACTTCGCATGACTAGCCTCCAAGGCCAACTTTTGATTGCCGCGCCTCAGCTCGGGGACGGTAACTTTTTTCGCTCCGTCGTGCTCATGGTCAAACACGACGACGACGGGGCGCTCGGTCTGATCCTCAATCAGCCGACGAGCAAAACCGTGCGCGAACTGTGGCGGATGGTGGCCGACGAGGACGTCGATTGCGACCAGCCGCTCTACCTGGGCGGACCGGTGTCGGGACCGCTGGTCTGCCTGCACCAGAAGAAATCGTGCGCCGAGGCCGAGATCATCGCCGGCGTCTACTTCGCCGCACACAAGGACATGCTGAAAAAGATCGTCACGCAGTCCAGCAAGCAGTTTCGGCTGTATACCGGCTACTCGGGCTGGGGCGCGGGCCAGCTCGAAGGGGAGATGCGGGCCGGCGGCTGGCTCACGCTGCCGGCCAGCTACGACCTCGTCTTCAGCAGCCCCGACGAGCTGTGGGAAGAAGTCGTCCAGCGGATCGGCCGCGACATCCTTTCGGTCGCCGTCGGATCGAAACACGTGCCCAGCGATCCGTCGCTCAACTAGCCATCGGCGAGAGATTGGGAAGCGAACCAAAGCGAGGCCCAAGCCGCGCAAGCGAAACCCGGCTAACACCGGGGTCTCATAGTTTCGCCGCTGCGCGGCTGAGGCAGGCACTTCCGGTATCGCTACTCCCGCGTTCTGCCTTATCCAGATTCAACTCGCCGCCTTCACAGTTGGCCTGGATGTATTCCGGCGGGCCGCCGATTTGGGCGACATAGGTGGCGACCAGCTCCGTGGGGACCATTTCGATCGCGTTCCACGGGCAGACCGTCAGCTCATAGGGGTTCGTCTTCTTCTGCGGAATGTGGACGCACACCTCGCACCCCACGCACCGCTCGATGTCGATCTCGCACCAGGCCTGGTTCCCCTTCACACCATGGTGCATCTCCTTCAGCTCGATGCAATCGACCGGACAGACTTCCAGACACGACTCGCAGCCGGTGCAGTTGTCGGCATTGATGACGGCCACTTCCTTGGGGAGCTTTTTGCGGGGACCGGCTTTGGCCATGGCTGGAAGTCCTACGGAGGAAACGACTTAGGGCGACACGAGGCGTCAGCGGACAGCGAACCTTTCGCAAGGAACGAACCGGACGACTCGTGATTTTTTTCACGAACTCAGTTATCGGATTATACGTCTCGTGCCCGCCAACGCCAATCGCCGCCTGGCCAAATTCGCGGCAACCCCGACCCCCGCGGCTACGCTGGGTGGCATCTACGGCGCTCCGAATCGCACCGCCCCGGCGGGGTTCGTATGCACCGCGTCCTGCGGATCGACAAGCAGGATGGCCAGTCCTTCTTCAACCGCCAGCGACAAGGCGTCGGGCAGGCCAACGGCCAAGAGCGCCGTCGCCCAGGCGTCGGCTTCGACGGCTGTCGGCGCGATTACCGCGGAAAGCACGAGCGGCGCGGCGACCGGCCGACCGGTGCGCGGCGAGATCAGGTGATGGACCGTTTCGGCCCCCGCTTGGCGCTCGCTCCGATAAAGGCCGCTCGTCGCCAGGGCGGCATCTTTGAGCACGAGCGTCCGCAGCGGCTGGGCCGGATCGCGCGGGTTCTCGATCGCCACGGTCCACGCTCCGCGAGCGAGCAGTTCGCCCCCGACATCGATCAGAAACTCCGGCGAGGGCTCGGCCGGGAGCTGCTCGGTTAGAAGTACTGCGAGGCGATCGGCGGCGTACCCCTGCAGGAGTGAACCGAGGTCGATCGCCAGATTGGGCTGGAGCTTCCGCAGCGTGCTGGTCGCGATGTCGGCCTCAAGCTTGTCGGCGCCTGTGCGAGCAAGCAGCTCAGCCAGTTCCGCTTCGGTCGGCGCATCGTCGCGGGGGCCCAAAGGCCCATAGCCCCAGGCATCGACAAGCGGGGCAACGGTGATGTCGTACGCGCCGTGCGACTTGCGGCTGATTTCGAGCGCACGCGAGACCAGGGCCACCAGCTCCGCCGGCTGTTCGGTCTCGAATGTCGTTTCCGTGGCGTTGAACTGCGCCGTGAACGAATCGCGCCGCCAGTGCGAGAGCGCGCTTTCGATCCGCTCGAGTTCCGCAGCGACGGCCGTTTGCAGCGGCTCGATTTGTGCGGCAGCATGCTCGCCGCGGAGCTTGATCGACCAGGTCGTGCCAAAGGCTTCGCCGCGGAGCATAGTTGCATCGGGATCGTCCTCGACCGGCTTGCCTGACGCCGAGTTATCGATTGGCTGCGGGCTCGACGCACCCGCGGGAACTAAAGCAGCGAGCCGGCGCTGGTCGGCGACCCATTTCCCGCACACCACCAGCGCCGCTACGACGACGATCCCCGCGGCGGCATAGTCGCGGCGGCTCAGTCGGTCGTGGCTGCCGCCGCTTTTCACCAGCCGCAAGAGTTC
>JALORD010000064.1 GCA_025459145.1 Pirellulaceae bacterium
CGCGGCTGAATCGGAACAGATGGTGACATAATTTTACCGGGAGTGACCAAGACTCCCAACAAGCACGAAATTCGAAACCCGAAGCACGAAACAAATCCCAAGTTCCAATTTCCTCCGGCGGACCAAAACCGCTACGCGCGCTGGCGATTCGCGTAGGCCACGCGCAAGCATTGGGACATTTGAGCCTTGACCGTTGTTTCGTATTTCGTGCTTCGCTATTAGGTCGTCAGCGGCAGCGGCTCTCCGACGAATGCCTGGGCCAGGGCGGCCGCGGCAGCGAGATCGTTTTCGAGCGGTAGGAACCAGCCGCCGACGCGGGCCCGGCGTATCACGCCTTTTTCCAGTCGTTCGGGAAACAGAGTGGAGCGGACCGAGAAAATGCCGCCCGTCGTCCCTAGGTCGGCATCGATGCTCGCGGCGACGAAATCCATAGGGTGGACCAGCTCGGCATAGGAAAAGCCGGCCTGTTCGTTGCGAAGCACATAGAGCTGCGGCGAGGCATCGCCCGCGCCGGCCGATGTCGGCGCGGCCGTCGACCACTCGCGAAATGCGCTGCCGTCGAACTCGCCGGCCATCCACAGACTCGTCGCCTGGCCGCCACTCTCGATCGTGCAGCGCGGCTGGCTGTCGAGCAGGTCGGTTTGTACCGAGAGGACGAGTTCCAACTTGACGGCTTCCCACTCGGCAATCCATGTCGCTCGCCAATACGCTTGCGGGGCCACGTGGTACGGTGGCGTCTTGGCGTACGTCGCGACCAGATCGGAGCCGCGAACGTAAGCTTCCTCGAGTTTCCACTGCGCCAGCGGCGCTCCGAGCACAAAGACATCGAAGCGGTCCTGCGGCCGTCCCTGCCACGCGTCGAGACGAAACGAAACCACGCCCCCTTCGATCTGCACGCGTCCGGCCAGCGGCCCCAAGGCTAGATGACCGACGTGCTTTTCAAGCTTCCAAGGTGCGAGGGGCGGTGTCATAAGCGGTCCATCAACGAAAAAACCCCGCCGCTTGCTTGGCAGCAAGACGGCGGGGCCGGAACAGAGAAGAGGCCGGTGGAATTATCCGTGCGTGAGAAAAATTATGAGTCCTGAAGAAGCACCAATCGAGTCACCAGCCTGTCGCACTTCCCCGATAATAGCAAGATCGAATGCAATGTCCATAGTTTTGCAAAAAAAAACCGCAGACGAATTTATCGCGGCGACCAGAATCATTTCCGCGAAATGCCAGTCAGTGAATGGCGTTTTGGCGTTTGCGGCCTGTTGTCGCTCTTCGTATAATCGCTAGTCCCGCCTCATCGTCAGTCCTGCCAGCCCCACCTCCGGCCCGCCGCGTCATGAGCGATTTTCTCCCGGTTTGCGTTGCCGCAGCTCGCGCCGGAGGACAATGTCTGGTCGATTGGCAGGATCGATTCCTGCCCCGCGAAAAAGGGCCGAAGGACCTGGTTACCGAGGCCGATCTGGCCGCCCAGGAAGCGATTCGGAACATCATTCTCGGTGCGTTTCCCGAGCACGACTTCCTGGCCGAGGAAGATGCCGCCGAGCGCAAGTCGCTCGGCCAAGCGGCGATTCCGCCCCGAAAATCGGCTTATCGCTGGATCGTCGATCCGCTCGATGGCACCGCCAACTACGTCCATCGTCTGCAGAATTACGCCGTTTCGATTGCCCTGCAGCATGAAGACGACATTGTCTGCGGGTGCGTGCTCGATCCAACCTCGGGCGAATGCTTTACAGCCGAGCGGGGGCGTGGAACTCATCTCGATGGCCGTCCCCTCCGAGTGAGTGGGTGTCGATCGCTCGAACAGGCGATGGTGGCGGTCAGTTTTTCGCCGAACGTACCGCGCGGCTCGATCGAGATCACCCGTTTTGTCGAAGTGCTGCACGCCTCGCAAGCCGTTCGCCGCTTAGGCTCCGCCGCCCTCAACCTGGCCTATGTGGCCTCGGGTCGGCTCGATGTCTATTGGGCGACAAGCGTTCAGGCGTGGGATGTGGCGGCTGGCGTACTGATGGTCACCGAGGCGGGCGGAACGGTGACAGGATTAGATGGGAAACCGATCGAAATCGAGCGGCCCGAGATGGTCACATCCGCCAGCGAACCGCTTCATGCAGAGGTGATGGAAGTGCTCGAGCGGGCCCGGAGATCGATTGCGGGAAACCGTCACTAGTTGTTTTCCGGTAAGGACTTGCGACAATGCATCCAAGAAGCGTGATGTTTGCGACACTTGCGATAGCGCACGGGGTTTAATGCCGTGTCCAACATCCTTTTGCGAGATTCGATGATAGCTTGGGGACCTCCAACTCGTTTGCTCGCACCTCGACTGTGCCTCACGGCTGCCGCTGCGGGTATCGTGCTGGGGCTGTTGACGTCCGCTAGCTTCGCGCAGTTGCCGGCTACGAAGAAGCCGAAAATCGAGCCAGCGAAGGTGTACGCCGAGCGGGTCATGCCCGCTCTCAAGCGGCTCTGCTACGACTGTCACGGTCCCGACCTGCAGGAAGCCGAGATTGGCTTTCACGACTATCAAGACTTCGCCAAGGTCACGGGCGATGAACGCACCTGGACGCGGGTCCTGCAGATGATCGAAACGGGGGTCATGCCCCCGGAAGATTCGCCGCAGCCGACAGATGCTGAACGCAAAGAGCTGGTTAAGGATCTGGAGCGGGTTCTGTTCAATGTCGATTGCGATGGGCCCGTCGATCCAGGCCGAGTGACGATCCGCCGCCTGAATCGGGCGGAATACAACAATACGGTCCGCGACCTCTTGGGAGTGACGTTCCGCCCGGCCGACGATTTCCCGTCGGACGACGTCGGCAGCGGCTTCGACAACATCGGCGAGGTGTTGACCCTGCCGCCACTCCTCATGGAGAAGTATCTCGCCGCGGCCGAACAGATTGCCGAGAAGTCGATCGTTACCGATGCCCGGCAGTTCACCAGGTCGCAGCGACAGGATCGGCGGCAACTCAAAGGCGAAGGCTCCGCTGCGTTCGACAACGATCGCCGCCGCTGGACGATTGCCAGTAGCGACGGCGTGGTGTCGGCCGAATTTGAGTTTCCGCGGGAAGGGGAGTATTTGATCCGCGTCTACGCAGCCGCCACACGAGCCGGCGATGAACCGGCACAGCTCGATGTGCGGCTCGATGGCAAATCGCTCAAGGTATTTGACGTTAACTCGACGCGTGGCGCTGAGAAGTACGAAATCGCCACCCGGGCGCCTGGTGGGAAGCACAGCGTATCGGCCCACTTCCTGAATGACTTTTACGATCCGGACGAGCCCAACGAGGATCGCCGGGATCGCAATCTGCGGATCGACGCTTTTGAGCTCGATGGCCCGCTCGATATACGGGCCGAGGATTACCCTGAATTTCACCGCAAGCTGATCCATGTGCGACCGGACGACAAACTTGATGTCGGTGCTGCAGCGCGGCAAAACCTACGCCCGCTCATCAATCGAGCCTTTCGGCGGCCGGCGACGGACAACGAACTCGCAATTTACGGCCGACTGGTCGAGGAAGCGGTCGCCGGCGGAGATTCTTTCGAGCAGGGGATGCAGGTCGCGCTGACCGCCGTCCTGGTATCGCCTCCGTTTCTGTTCCGAATCGAACAAGACCCGGCGCGCGACGATCCGACGGGCATCCGGGAACTGAATGATTACGAGTTGGCCTCGCGGTTGTCGTATTTCCTGTGGAGCAGCATGCCCGATGACGAGCTGTTTGCCGTGGCGACCGCGGGCAAATTGCGAGATCCGGCCGTTCGCGAGCAGCAAGTCCGCCGGATGCTGGCCGATCCCAAGAGCAAAGCCCTGGTCGAGAACTTCATCGCCCAGTGGCTGAACCTGCGGCTGCTGGATGCGGCCTCGCCCGATCCGGAACGGTTTTCTCAATTCAGTCCGGAGCTGAAGGCGGACATGCGCCGCGAGACGGAGCTGTTTTGCGAGGCGATCATTCGGGATGACCGCAGCATTCTCGATTTTCTCGGCGGGCGTTTTACCTACGTGAACGGCCGCCTCGCCCGGCATTATGGAATGGAAGGAATTCGCGGCGACGAGTTTCGCCGGGTGGATTTCACCGATGATCGCCGCGTCGGTGTGCTCACGCAGGCCAGCGTCCTGACCTTTACGAGCAATCCCGGGCGCACTTCGCCCGTAAAGCGCGGCAAGTGGATCATGGAAAACCTGCTCGGCACGCCCCCTCCCGATCCGCCGCCAAATGTGCCGGAACTCGAAGCGACCGCCAAGTCGAAGCCCAATTTGTCGCTCCGCGAACAATTGGCCGAACACCGCAGCAACGCGGTGTGTGCTTCCTGCCACAAGACGATGGATCAGCTCGGGTTCGGCCTCGAACACTTCGACGCGATTGGGCAGTGGCGAGATAAAGACGGTATGCACGTGGTCGATGCCTCGGGCGAATTGCCCAGCGGCGAACGATTTGCCGGCGCCCTCGAGCTATCGGGGGTACTGCAAGCGAGCAAAACGCAGTTTGCCAGGTGTTTGACCGAAAAGATGCTGACTTTTGCTCTGGGACGTGGTCTAATAAACGCCGACCGATGTACTATCGACTCGATCGTCGCCAACCTGGGAACCAAGGATTACCGATTTTCCGCCCTAGTTGTGGAAATTGTCAGTAGCGAACCATTCCGTAAACGACGCGGAGAAGGAGAACTGCCATGAAGACACCCCTCACTCGCCGCACGATTTTGAAAGGGATCGGTTGCACGCTCGGGCTCCCCTTGCTCGACGCGATGGTTCCAAATCGTCTCGCCCAGGCTGCCGAGGCTTCCCAAACAGCCGAGACTGCCGCACCGATTCGAATGGCCTTTGTGACGGTCCCCAACGGCGTGATCATGCCGGCTTGGCGCCCAGAAGGTACGGGCAAGGACTTTAAGCTCGGCCAGACGATGCAGTCGCTCGCCGAACTGAAAAACGATATTCTCGTCGTCTCGGGCTTGGCCCAAGACAACGGCCGAGCCAAGGGGGACGGCGCGGGCGACCACGCCCGTAGTTCGGCGTCGCTCCTGACCGGGGCGCATCCCGTGAAGACATCCGGCGCGAATATTCGCGTTGGGCAGAGCGTCGATCAGGCGGCCGCCGAACGCGTCGGCCATCTGACGCGACTCCCCTCGCTCGAACTGGGCATCGAACGCGGCCGCGATGCGGGCGGTTGCGACAGCGGCTATAGCTGCGCTTACTCGAACAACATTTCGTGGAAAGACGCCACGACGCCGATGTCGAAGGAGATCAATCCGCGGCTCGTCTTCGATCGCATGTTCGGCAAGCAGCAGGATCAGCAGACGCTGGCTCGCCGGCAGCGCGTTCGCAAGAGCGTCCTCGATCTCGTTTCGGAGCAGGCCGCTTCGCTCAAGCATCAGTTGGGCAAGACCGATCAGCAGAAAGTCGACCAGTACTTTACGAGCGTTCGCGAAATTGAGCAGCGGATCGCCCGCGCCGGCCAGCACAAAGAGGTCGCTCGGCCCGAAATCGAGGTGCCGGACGACGTTCCCAGCGATCTGACCGAGCACATCCGCCTGATGTACGACCTGATGGTCCTCGCTCTGCAGACCGATACGACGCGGATCATCACGTTCAATGCCGCCAACGAAGGGAGCAATCGGGCTTACCGGATGGTCGGCGTGAACGACGGCCACCACGAACTGTCGCACCACCAAAACGACAAGGAAAAGGTCGAGAAGCTGCAGAAGATCGACGAGTTCCTGCTGTCCGAATATGCCCGGTTCCTGAAGAAGCTCAAGTCGATTCCCGAGGGTTCGGGCACGCTGCTCGATCACTGCATGGTGATGTACGGCAGCGGACTTTCGGATGGCAATCGCCACCGGCACGACGACCTGCCGATTATCGTCGCTGGGCGGGGCGGGGGAACACTCGCCACCGGCCAGCATATCGACCTGGGGCGCGAGGTGCCGCTGAACAACCTGTTTCTGTCGATGCTCGACCGGATGAACGCCGGTGTGAATTCGTTCGGCGACAGCACGGGCAGGCTCACGGTCGTGGATGCCTGATCGGGGCGGTGCCTAATCCGAACAACGCCTGATCGGCTGTCGAAGGCCGCTTCATAATCGAATAAACGCCAGAGCATGCACCCTAGGGTGCATGTTCTTTCTTTTGCGCCCGTGTTTTCCCACGCGGACTCTCAGCCGGGCAGATCACAGACTTGCTGCCAAAATGGCAAACGCCCTTTGATCGCCCCTCAAGAGGGCTTTCTCTCGCATGGCGTCATGCGACGCAAGTTATTTCAGGATAGTGGCTTAGGTTCATGGAGCGATCGTTGGCACAACGGTTGCAATACGTGGGCTCAATCCGCCCAAGCTGCCAGTTTGGTCGTTCGCGTCGTTTTTGCATACGCCTTCGGGTTTGCATGTGCCCCGGGCTTGGTATGGACCGGAAACGCGGCGACCGGCTGGATTCCGGGTACGGCGGCCGGCGGCGATGTAACTGGCGAGCGAACTGACGAGCTAACGCGGAGCGAGGCAAGTAGCGTTCTGGCCACAAATCGGATGCGGCAATATCGAATCCAGAACCTCGCTCGCTTCCCAAAACTCTGAATCATTACCGGCACAACAGGAGGAATTCCAACGTGGCTAAACAAATGGTCTTTCAGGACGACGCGCGGCAGCCGCTCTTGGCTGGCGTGAGCAAGCTGGCCCGAGCGGTCCGCAGCACGCTGGGCCCACGCGGCCGCAACGCCGTACTGGACAAGGGGTGGGGCTCGCCCAAGGTGACCAAGGACGGCGTAACCGTCGCCGAAGACATCGAGTTGGACGACGCGTACGAAAACCTCGGCGCGCAGCTCGTCAAAGAAGCCGCCAGCAAGACGAACGACGTCGCAGGAGACGGCACCACCACGGCCACCGTGCTGGCCGAGGCCATCTTCCGCGAAGGGCTGAAGATGATCGCCGCGGGCTACGACCCGATGGCCCTCTCGCGCGGCATCGCCAAGGCCGTCGAAGCGGTGACCAATGAAATCAACGGCATGGCGACGCCGATCAGCGAGAAGAACAAGACCGAGCTGAAGCAAGTCGCGACGATTGCCGGCAACAACGACCCGGAGATCGGCAACGTCCTGGCCGATGCGTTCCTGAAGGTCGGTAAGGATGGCGTGATCACGATCGAAGAAGGCCGCGGAAGCGAAACGACCGTCGAGGTCGTCGAGGGGATGCAGTTCGACCGCGGTTTCCTCTCGCCGCACTTCGTCACGAATCAAGACGATGTGAGCGTCGAACTCGAAAACTGCTACATCCTGCTGTTCGAAGAGAAGATTTCGACCAACAAGAAGCTGATCCCGCTGCTCGAAGCGGTGAGCAAGGCCAAGAAGCCGCTGCTCATCATTGCGGAAGATGTCGAGGGCGACGCGCTGGCGACGCTGGTTGTCAACAAGATGCGCGGCATCCTGCAGGTCTGTGCGGTCAAGGCTCCCGGCTACGGCGACCGCCGCAAGGCCATCATGGGAGACATCGGCATCCTGACCAAGGCGACACCAATCTTCAAGGATCTGGGGATCGAGCTCGAGAGCGTGAAGCTCTCCGACCTCGGCTTTGCCAAGAAGGTGAAGATCACGAGCGAAGAGACGATCATCATTGACGGCAAGGGGACCAAGGACGAGATCGCCGGCCGGGCGCAGCAGATTCGCGACGAGATCGGCCGGACCGACAGTGAGTACGACCGCGAGAAGCTGCAGGAGCGGCTGGCGAAGCTGGCTGGCGGCGTCGCGCAGATCAACTGCGGTGCGGCGACCGAAACGGAAATGAAGGAGCGGAAGTGGCTCCTGGAAGACGCCAAGAACGCCGTGCAGGCAGCCCTGCAGAGCGGCATTGTCCCGGGTGGCGGCGTCGCGCTGATCCGTTCGGAGAAGGCGATCG
Source organism: Pirellulaceae bacterium (assembly GCA_025459145.1). Taxonomy (GTDB): domain Bacteria; phylum Planctomycetota; class Planctomycetia; order Pirellulales; family Pirellulaceae; genus CAYLLN01. The sequence goes on from JALORD010000064.1 coordinate 7,858, forward strand.
AGAAGCTCAAGCTCGAAGGGGACGAGAAGGCCGGCGGCCAGATCATTCGCAATATCCTCGATCAGCCGCTGCGGGCGATTGCCAACAACGCGGGGATCGACGGGGCGGTGGTCGTCAATCGGGTGCGTCAGCTCAAGGGGAAAACCGAGGGCTACGACGCCGACAAGGACCAGTATGGCGACATGATCAAGGCCGGCGTCATCGACCCGGCAAAGGTGGTCACCGTGGCGCTGCAGAACGCCGCGAGTGTCGCTTCGCTCCTGCTCACCACCGAAGCCCTCATCACCGAACTGCCCAAGGAAGAGGAAGAAGGCGGTCACCACGATCACCACGACCACGGCATGGGTGGAATGGGCGGCATGGGGGGTATGGGTGGCATGGGCGGCATGGAAGGCATGATGTAAATCGGTCGTCACTGGTCATTGGTCACTGGCACAAACGCAATTCGTTAGTGCCGCACACAAATGACAAGTGACGAATGACCAATGACATAATTCAAACACAGCTTCAATCAGAATAAGGAATTCGCGACATGGCCAAAGTCAAAATTCGTCCGCTCGACGATCGTGTGGTGGTGGAACCGGTGGAGGCCGAGCAGGTCACCGCCGGCGGGATCGTGCTGCCGGACTCGGCGAAAGAAAAGCCGCAGCGCGGCAAAGTGATTGCTGTTGGCCCAGGAAAGCTGCTCGACAGCGGCAAGCGGGGCGACTTGTCGGTTCAGGTCGGCGACCAAGTGATCTACGGCAAGTACGGCGGCACTGACATCGAAGTCAACGGCGACGACGTGAAGATCCTCCGCGAGAGCGACATCCTGGCGAAGGTTGTCGACTAATTGTCATTGGTCACTCGTCATTGGTCATTGGTTGTTAGTCACCTGCAAGTGACAAGTGACTAGTGACAAATGACCTCTCTCAATCGAATCCACCGCATATAAGGTTAATAAGCCGTGCCAAAGCAGTTGCTATTTGACGATCACGCCCGGGCGAAAATGCTCACGGGTGTGAACAAGCTGGCGGACGCTGTCGCTGTGACGATGGGTCCCACCGGCAAGAACGTGATCATCGACAAGTCGTTCGGCGGCCCGACCGTCACCAAGGACGGCGTGACGGTGGCCAAAGAGATCGAACTCGAAGATCGCTTCGAGAACATGGGGGCCAAGCTGGTTGTCGAAGTCGCCCAGAAAACGAGTGACCTGGCCGGCGACGGCACAACCACCGCCACCGTACTGGCCCGGGCCATCTTCAAGGAAGGGCTGCGGAACGTCGTCGCGGGGAGCAATCCCACGGCTGTCCGCCGCGGCATTGATAAGGCCGTCGCCGCCGCCGTCGCCAAGCTGACCGACATGGCCAAGAAGGTGACCAGCAAGGAAGAAGTCGCCGCGGTCGGCGCGATCAGCGCCAACAACGACAACACGATCGGCGAGCTCCTGGCCGACGCTCTGCAGCGGGTCGGCAAGGATGGCGTGATCACCGTCGAAGAAGGCAAAACGACCGACACGAAGGTCGAATACGTCGACGGCATGCAGTTCGACAAAGGCTATGTCTCGCCGTACTTCATCAATCGTCCGGCGACGATGGATTGCCAGCTCGAAGATGCCTTGATCCTGATCTACGAAAAGAAGATCAGCAACATTCGCGACCTGGTGCCGGTGCTCGAAAAGGTAAGCTCGGCGGGCAAGCCGCTGCTCATCATTGCCGAAGACGTCGACGCCGAAGCGCTGACGCTCCTGGTGGTGAATAAGCTCCGCGGCGTGCTTAACGTCTGTGCGGTGAAGGCTCCCGGCTTTGGCGATCGCCGCAAGGCGATGCTCGGCGATATCGCCGTCCTGACCGGTGGCACGCTGATCAGCGAAGACCTGGGAATCCAGCTCGAGAACATCGGCCTCGAACACCTGGGCCGGGCCAAGCAGATCACGGTGGACAAAAACAACACCACGATCGTCGAAGGCTCCGGCAAGCGAGCCGACATCGAAAAGCGGATCGCGCAGATCAACAACCAGATCTCGCAGACCGAGAGCGAATACGACAAAGAGAAGTTCCAGGAACGCCTGGCCAAGCTCTCGGGCGGCGTGGCGGTGATTAGCGTTGGTGCCGAGACCGAAGCGGACATGAAGCAGAAGAAGGCCCGCGTCGAAGACGCTCTGCACGCCACCCGGGCAGCTGTCGAAGAAGGCATCCTGCCGGGCGGCGGCGTGGCCCTGCTCCGCTGCATTCCCGCGGTCGAGGCCATTCGCGACAAGGCGAAGGGGGACGAGCGGGTCGGTGTCGAGATCGTGCTGGGGGCGCTGGCCGCGCCGCTCAAGACGATTGTCGACAACGGCGGCAAGGATGGCAGCGTGGTGGCCGACGAAGTCAGCCAGAAGGCGGCCAATCAAGGCTACAACGCCAACACGGGCGAGTACGTCGACATGTACAAGGCCGGGATCATCGATCCGGTGAAGGTGGTGCGAACCGCCCTCAGCAATGCCGCCAGCATTGCCGCCTTGCTCCTGACGACCGAAGCCCTGGTGACCAACTTCGACAAGGACGACAAGGCCAAGCGTTCGGTCGAAGGGGCTGTTCGCTAGTCGCAGAGTCATTTCGCTGGTAGCAATCGCCGGGACCCATTGGCGGTCCCGGCCCCAGGACGGTGCAGTAGCGATCCTATTTTTTCCCAGGCCACTTCGGAATGACGAAGTGGCCTGTTTTTTGAGCGGAGCTTTTTGGAGCGAAGCACTTCCGAACTCGAGCGAGCGCTGACTTCCGCATAAACGAAGCGCGCCACCTGGAAGGCGCGCCCTGGCGACCATGACCGCGATGGCAAGCAAACGCGACTATTACGAAGTCCTCGGCATTCAGCGGGGAGCGTCCGAGCGGGAGATCGCCGCGGCGTATCGCAAGCTGGCCGTCAAATATCATCCGGACGCGAACCCGGGAGATGCCGAGGCTGTCGCCCGCTTTAAGGAAGCTGCCGAAGCCTATGAGGTGCTGTCCGACGCCGACAAACGCTCGCGCTACGATCGGTTCGGGCATGCGGCGGCCGATTCGTTCGGCGGCCAACAATTCAACGATGTGAACGACGTTTTCGAGGCGTTCGGCGACATCTTCAGCGAGATGTTCGGCGGAGGAGGAGGGCGGCGCGGCGGGGGCCGGCGCGTGCGCCGCGGAGCCGACCTGCGGTGCGATGTCACGCTCGACCTTGAAGAAGCCGCTCGCGGCGTGACGAAGACCGTCGAATTTCCCCGCCACAAGGCGTGCGAAACTTGCAAAGGGTCGGGCAGCCGCGCGGGTTCGCAGCGGGCCCAGTGTCGGCGGTGCGGCGGCCATGGCCAGATCGTGCAGTCGGCCGGGATTCTGCGGGTTCAGACGACCTGCCCCACGTGCCAGGGGGCGGGGAGCGTGATTACCGATCCGTGCGACGACTGCCGCGGCAAGGGTTATGTGCAGGAGCGAGCCCGGCTCGATGTCACGATTCCGCCGGGAATCGACGATGGCATGCGGGTCCGCATGAACGGCTACGGCGAGCCCTCGCCCGATGGCGGACCGCCCGGCGATGCGTACTGCTTCGTCACTGTTCGCAAGCACAAGCTGTTCGAACGGGACGGGACCCACCTGATTCTGCGGATGCCGATCACCTATAGCCAGGCGGCCCTGGGAGCGACGATCGAGGTCCCCACGCTGGCCGGAAGGCACGAGTTGACCCTCCCGGCGGGAACCCAGTCGGGCGAAGTATTCCGCGTTCGCGGGCGGGGAATGCCCGATCCGCGTGGCGGATCGCCCGGCGACTTGCACGTTCAGACGTATATTGAAGTGCCCAAGAAGCTCAACGCGCGGCAGGAGGAATTGCTCCGCGAACTCGCCGAAACCGAGCACAGCGAGGTTTCGCCGCACCGGAAATCGTTCCTCGAACGCCTGCGGGAATATTTCGCTCCCGCCGCCGAGACGGTGGAGGAAGAATAGAGATCATGTCGACGAACAATCCTCATAAATCGGAGGAGGGGGCAGCGGCCTCGGCTCATGACGAAGCCTTGGAAGCGGCCGCCAGCGATCTGCGGATCGCCGAACTCGAAGCCCAACTTCGCGATGCGCAAGAACGGGCCCTCCGCGGACAGGCAGAAATCGAAAACTATCGCAAACGAGCCCAGCGCGAGCTGGCCGACGAGCGCAAGTATGCCATCGGGCCGGTTATCCACGATCTGCTCGCCGTCCTCGATAACTTGCAGCGGGCGATTGAAGCGGCGCAGAAGACGTCGGGGGACACAGGCCTCGTGGACGGCGTGAAGATGGTCGCCGCCCAATTCGACGGCGTTCTGAAGCAGTACGGCTGCCAGCGGATCGAGACGGTGGGAACGCCGTTCGACCCTAATCAGCATCAGGCCCTGGCGCAAGAACCAAGCCAGCAGCATCCGGCCGGGACCGTCAGCCGCGAGATGCAGGTCGGCTACAAGTTGCACGACCGGGTCATCCGCCCGGCTCAGGTGTTCGTCTCGACGGGGACGCCGGCGGCGTAGAATTGGTGCAAGTGGCTAGTGCTGGCGACTAGTGGCTCGTTGAAATACTCACTTCCGACCTCTTACCTCCGATCCCTGTCCTCCCGTCCTCTGACTCCTGTCCGCCATCCCATGCCCACCTACGACTACCAGTGCGACGCCTGCGACCACAAGTTCGAGGTCTTTGAGTCGATCTCGGCCGAGCCTCAGAAGAAGTGCCCCAAATGCAAGAAGAGCAAGCTCCGCCGGCTATTCGGCGCCGGCGGGGGGCTGCTCTTCAAGGGGTCCGGGTTCTACCTGACCGATTACCGCAGCGATTCGTATAAGAAGGCGGCTTCGGCCGACAAGCCGGCGGGCGACGGCGGCAGCAAAGAAAGCTCGCCGAAGAGCGAGGGCAAAACCGAAGCCAAGCCGGCGGCGAGTCCCGCCAAGTCGAAGTCCGAATAGACGTGAGCAGCCTTCTGCGCACCCCTTCGCGAGAGGGGTGTTCGGCCGTGTCCAGCTTGCCGCACGCGCCCTCCTACTCCGCCCTTGTCCGTTGCGGCGCAAGGGTTTATGATCCACGGTTTGGCTGACTGCGTTTAATTCGTGACTGTGTTTGATTGCTGACTGGGGGGCTTTGCACGGGCAAGCGGACTCAGGCGGCGGGCGAATTCGTCGGGAGCGACTGCGTTGACCGATCCGACCGCGTGGAGCGCGATGCTGCCGATCCTCTTGGCTCAGGCCAAGAAGGGGGCGGGGGGGGCGAATGCCGGAGACTCTTTCTTCGGCAATTCGTCGTTCCTGATCATGATGATGGTCACGTTCCTCCTGATGTACTTCCTGCTCATGCGTCCCGAGCAGAAAAAGAAGAAGGAAGCCGCGGAACTGCTCGCCAACCTGAAGGCCAACGACCATGTCGTGACGATTGGGGGCATCTGCGGCGTCGTGACGAACCTGTCGCCGAGCTTCGTGACGATTCGCGTCGACGACAAGTCGGGAGCCAAGATCCGTGTGCTGCGCAGCGCCATTTCACGCGTCGGCACACCGGAAGAGGCCGAAAAGGAAGAGTCCAAGGAATCCAAATAGCCGTGGACTGGGATGGTCGGGAGCTGGCTCCGCCGCCCGACCGCAGTCCTTCGGCCGTAAGCGAGTTGCGGCGTTCGTGCCGTATCTCAGCAATCCATTTCAGAACATCTCAGCGTTTTCGGGTTAGGGATTACCTGCCATGACCGCTCTCTCGCTGCTGCCGCAGCTCTTTGCCGCCGACAACCGGCTGCTCAAGGTTGACATTCCAGCCATCGCCCAGATTCCCGGAATGGTGTGGCTGGTGCTGGCGCTGATTGCTGTTTCGTTTGGCCTCGGCATTCTGCTGGCCAATTCGCTGCGGCTGCGCGATTACGGCTGGAAGATCGGTCTGATCCTGGCCACGCTGTCGGCGTCGCTGGCGATCGTGCTGTTCGGCCAGTTCAAGCTGGGAGTCGATCTGCAGGGGGGCGTGATCCTCGTCTATGAGGTGAACGAGGCGGAATCGTCCGACGAGTGGGACATGTCGCGGCTGGTGCAGGTTTTGCGCGACCGGCTCAATACGACCGGGCTCAAGGAAATCGTCGTCCGCCCTTTCGGGCCCAAGCAAATTGAGATTGTCGTTCCCGAAGCGGACGAGCAAGCCATCCTACAAATCAAAGAGCGGATCACGACCGGCGGCATGCTGCAGTTCATGATCGTGGCGAGCGAACTGCGCGATGGAGTCCTGTTTGAGCTGGCGCGCGAACAGTCGGAATCGCTGGTGCAGGAGGAGCGGATTCGCCGCGACGTGCTCGACGAGCAGGGGAACAAAGTTGGGTTCTGGGCTACCGTCGGGCGCGAGGTCGCGGCCGATCCGTCCACCGCCCCCTTGCGCGATCCGAGCGTGGTGGATGGGCTTGTGCGCGATAGCCGGACCGGGCAGATTCTCGATCTGTCACCCAGTCAGCGGTCCGGATTCCGCGGCAACCCTGAGTTGTTTGTGGCCTACCTGAATCAGCAGGGAATCAAACAGATCGACGCCCTGATGGTGTTCGATGCCGAGTACGACATCCGGGGCGACCAGGATCTGGGCCCAACGACGCCGGGGCGCGACAGCAACCTGAGCCCGTGCATCTTTTTCTCGATGCGGGGCGAAGGAATCTACAAGATGAGCAACCTGACCGGGCAGAACCTGGAACGGAAGCTCGCGATCATCTTCGACAACGAGCTGAAATCGGCCCCCGTCATTCGGGCCAAGATTAGCGAGCGGGGAGAAATCACGGGCGAATTCACCGAGGACGAAGTCAACTTCATGGTGGAAATCCTGAAGTCCGGAAGTTTGCCGGTGGTGCTACACAAGAACCCCATCAGCGAGAACCAGATCGGCGCGATCCTGGGCCTGGATACGATTCGCAGCGGCAGCTACGCCACTTTCTGGTCGCTGATTGGCGTGCTCGTCTTCATGGCGCTTTACTATCGTCTGGCGGGGATTGTGGCCGGTTTTGCGTTGACGCTCAACCTGCTGCTAACGGTTGCCTTCATGGTCATGTTTCAGGCGCCGTTTACGCTGCCGGGTCTGGCGGGGCTCGTCCTGACGGTCGGTATGTCGGTCGATGCGAACGTGCTGATTTTTGAGCGGATACGCGAAGAACAGAACCGCGGGGCCACGCTGCGAATGGCGATTCGCAACGGTTTTGAGCGGGCCCTCTCGGCGATTATCGACGGCAACCTGACGACCCTGCTCACGGCGATCGTGCTGTACGCGATCGGCACCGATCAGGTCCGCGGCTTCGGCGCGACGCTGATCCTGGGCAATCTCACGAGCATGTTCACGGCGATCTTCTGCTCGCGAGTGATCCTGGATGTGCTGGAAAAGACCCGCGCGGTGAAGCAACTGTCGATGACGCAGCTCCTCTCGCCCCCGTCGTTCGACTGGTGCAAGTACCTGGTGCCGGCGATGGTGGCTTCGACCATCCTGATTGCCGTCGGCCTGGCGGCCACCGTGGCCCGCGGCCGCGGGATTTTTGACATCGATCTGGCGGGCGGCACGTCCGTCACGTTCATCCTGAAAGAACCCACCAGCGACGCCGAGGTCCGGAAAAAGCTGGGCGTGGTATTCGACGAACTCGTGAATCCTGAGACAAAGGCCAAGGTGGACTTTTCGGTCAACGAAGTGAAGGTCCAGTCCGAGCCGGCGGAAACTGTCTACAAAGTCGACAGTTCGCTGCCGGAAGTCGACGCGCTGCAGGAGAGTATCCGCAAGGCCTTTATGACCGATGGCCAGGAAGGATTGCGGACGTTCGCGGTATCGATCGGCGAGATTACCGCGCAGGCGGCGGAGCCCGCGGCTATTGAGCCATCGGCGGACGCGTCGCCGATGGATCCCGCTGCGGCGACGCCGACGAACGAAACTCCTGCGGCCAGCCCCGAAACACCTCCCGCGACAACCGAAACACCCGCGGAACCGCAACCTGAAGTACCCCAGGGGGCCGAGACCAAATCCGCCGACCCGAAGGCGGCTGAACCCAAGGCAGCGGAGCCCAAAGCAGCGGAGCCAAACGCAGCAGAACCCAAGGTTGAGGAATCGTCTGCGCCCGAATCGCCCGGCACAGAACCGCAGGGGGAA
>JALORD010000423.1 GCA_025459145.1 Pirellulaceae bacterium
ACTCGCACAGCAAATCTGGTATCTCTTGCCGCTCGTCGTTTCGGTCAGCCTCGTCTATGGGGCGACCCGCCACGAGTTGCCGCGTCCGATTCTGTACCATGCGTGGCACACGGCCTTGTGGATGACGATTTTCATGGGCTCGATCTTTCTGGTCCTCTGGTTTGCGTCGCTCTGGGTGTGATCGCTAGGTCTAATCGTTACGCGGCGTGGCGGACAGGCACGCTGAGGGAATGGGGCGCTGTTGGGAGTGGCGGGCAGTTGTTGCGGGATCTCCCGTGCGGTTAGAGCCGCATGGCTACGATAACCGCAAACCTTCGAGCGACCCCGTCGCAGCCGCATGCCTGGTCCGCGGCCCTGCCGCTGGCGATCCTCCCCTCGATCGTGCTCGCGGTTGTTCCCGACTCTTGGCCGCGCTGGCTCTGCATGTGGCTTCTGGCGGGGAGCATCTATGCGGGCTGCAAGTGGCTCACGTGGCGGACCGCGCCGCCGAGCCGAGCACCTTGGCGAAGGCACTTGGCCTACCTCTTGCTTTGGCCCGGGATGGATGCCGCGGCGTTTCTGCGAACCGCTCCGCTCGCACCGGCTGATCGGTCGACACGCGGTGAGTGGCTCCTGGCAACCGTCAATCTGTCGCTCGGAACGATCCTGGTGTGGGGCGTCGTCCCCGCGGTGTCCCGTTTGGCAAACCCAGGGTGGCGCCTTCTGCTGGCCGGCTGGGTCGGCATGATCGGGATCGTGCTGATCCTTCATTTTGGCTTGTTTCACTTGCTGAGCTGCCTCTGGCGAGCGCGGGGCGTCTGCGCCCGGCCGCTCATGAACTGGCCGCTGGCGGCCCAGTCGATCAGCGATTTTTGGGGGAATCGCTGGAACACGGCGTTTCGCGATCTGACCTACCGGCATCTCTTCGGCCCGCTGCAAAAGCGATTCGGCGCGGCCGGGGCACTGCTCGTTGGTTTTCTGTTCAGCGGGCTCGTCCACGACCTGGTGATTTCGCTTCCCGCTTGCGGCGGCTGGGGAGGGCCGACGCTCTATTTTCTCCTGCAAGCGGTCGCGATTGTGGCGCAGCGCAGCCGCACGGGACGGGTTCTCGGGCTTGGCCGAGGTCGGCGAGGCTGGCTCTTCACGATGGCCGTTCTCCTCGGTCCGGCGTTTTGGCTCTTTCATGCGCCATTCCTGCGTGTGGTGGTGGTTCCCTTCCTCGAAGCGCTGGGAGCCGGCGCCGCACTCAATTGATTGGAATGGAAAGTCCGATGCGCGACTGGCTATCGACACTCATTTTCCTGGCCGGGGCAGGTCAACTCTCGGTGCTCATCGCCTCCGCCCAGGTCCCCCTCCGGCTCAACTGGCGCGAGGTCTTTCAGTCGCTGCCGAAACTTCACCGGCAGATGTACTGGGTCTATGGCGGTTACGTCGTCCTGGCGATTGTGGCGCAGGGGCTGGTGAGTCTCTGCTGCGCGGCGGAACTGGCTTCCGGAAGCGGACTGGCGCGCGGCGTCTGCAGCTATATGGCGCTGTTTTGGGGAATTCGCCTGACGCTGCAGCCTGTGCTCGATGTGAAGGAGTTTCTTCATCCCTGGTGGATCTGGGCTGGCTATCACCTGCTCACGGTGCTCTTCGCCAGCTTTACGGTGATCTACGCGCTGGCTGCCGCTTGGCCCCTGTAGTTGCCGGCTTTTACCGAGCAGTTCCTGACGCGTGCTATCGTCGCTCGCCACCCAGCCGCTAGACTTGTCGCTTCCTGCGAATTGCCGGAGTCTGGTTCAGGAGCGACCAAAGTTGGGAGGCGTGAGGCAAGAGCGGCGGACATTGCGGGCCCTGGCCGCAGCAGTCGGCCCATTGGCGGCAGACCTCTTGAGCCGACTGGAAGATGGCCGCGACCTTGCCCTGCAAGCTGCCGCGCAGTCGTTGCGGGAGCAGCGCCGGTCCGGGACCAGCCGCGAGCAAATCACGCAGATTCTCGCCCAAGCGCAGGTCTGTGCCTCGGACATTCTGGCGACGGCTTCTCGTCGTGATCTTCCGCGCGTGATTGCCTGGCTGGGCCACTCGCTTTCCCCCTGGCAGCGCTGGGTCGTTGAGACGGCTCTGACCAAGCTGAATCGGGAGCATCCGTCGACCGATCGACCATCGCTGGCCGTTGCCGCCCATCGATATGAGCAGCTCTTGCACGAGTTGGCCCCCGCCGATCGCAAACGCCACGGCGTGTTTTACACGCCGGCTACGATCGCCCGCTACATCGTCGCCGAGGTCGACCGCAGCTTAAGGCGAACCTGTCAACTGCCTCACGGGTTGTCGGCGGCGACCGCTGACGCCGCGGGCCGACAACTGGCGGTCATCGATCCGGCGTGCGGCACGGGCGTGTTTCTGCTGGCGGTGATCGATCATTGGCATGCCCAATTGCGGGAAGACTGGCCGGCGCTGGTTCCCCACTTGCTGCCTCGTCTGGCGGGCGTCGAACTGCTTCCCGTCCCCGCGCTCTTGGCCAAGCTCAATATCGCGCTCAAGCTGCTCGAAACGGGCTACACGTTCGACCAGTCGGCGTGCATCCAGGTTCATTGTGCCGATGCGCTCGCACCGGAGACTTGGGCCGAGTTGCCGCTCCCTCGCCCCGTCTTGCCTGTGATCGTGGGGAATCCGCCGTTCGCCTCCCTGACGACGGTCACAAACCCCTGGATCGCCCGCCTCCTCCGTGGCGACGAAGAGGTCCGCGGCTACACGCACGCGGGCGACCAGCGGCTGGGAGAGCGCAAGACCTGGCTGCACGACGACTATGTGAAGTTCATCCGCCTCGCCCAGTGGCAGGTCGAGGAGTCGGGTGGTGGAATCGTTGGTTTTGTGACGAACCACGGCTACTTGAGCAACGCCACATTTCGGCTCATGCGGCACGAACTCCTGCGCGTCTTCCCCAGCGTGCGGTTGGTCGATCTGCACGGGAACCGCAAGAGCGGCGGAGGATCGCAAGTTCCGCGCGACGAGAACGTGTTTGGCATTGACCAGGGGATGGCGATCGCGATTCTGTCACGCCCTCCGCTCGACGACGATGCACGTCATGGGCAGCCGAGCCCTGCAAGCTCGCAAGTGGAATACGCCGCGCTGTGGGGCTCGCGCGAGTCCAAGCTGGCCGCCATGGAGACCACCCTCGAGGACGGCACCGTTGCCAGGTCCACCAGTGCGCTCGCGTTCGAGTCGCTGGCCCCGGCTGATCCTCAGTGGTCCCTCGTTCCGGGTTCGGCCGAGTCGCATCCCGAGTACGCCTCCGGCTGGTCGCTCGCTGATGCGATGCCCGTCCATACAAGCGCGCCGGTCACCGCCCGCGATCACTTCCTGGTCGCCTTCTCGCGCGAGGAGCTATTGGCCCGACTGGCCGAGTTTCGCGATCTATCGATTACCGACGCCACAATCCGGGCAAAGTATTTCACGCGCACCCGCAGCAGCCGCTATCCGCCGGGCGACTCGCGCGGCTGGCAGCTGGCCGCGGCCCGCCGGATTATCGCCGCCGATGACGACTGGCAGTCACACATCGTGCGGTGCCTCTACCGGCCCTTCGACTGGCGCTATGTCTACTGGCATCCGGCGATGGTCGACTGGCCGCGAACGGCCGTCACACGGCACCTGATTCGCGAGTGGCAATCGGGTGTCGAGTTTCAAGTTTCTGGTCTCAAACATGGCGAGCCGGCGAACGTGTGTTTGATCGCTCGGCGGCAACAGCTGGCCAGTCAGCCTTGCACGTTCTTCTGGGTCGCGGACGGACTTGTGCTCGACGGCGTGATTCGCAGCGACAACCGCGGGAGCGAATCGCTCTTTCCCCTGTGGTTGTTCGACGAAAGTGCAGCGCCGAACGCCAACTTTGCCTCCGACTTGGTGAGCCGGATCAAGACGGCGATCGATGGTCCTGCCGAACCCTGGAACCTCCTGGGCTATATCTATGCACTCTTTCACTCGCCCACCTACCGGGCGCGATACGAAGGGCCATTGCGCGCGGATTTTCCGCGAGTTTTGATTCCGGGCAGCCGCACGCTTTTCGATTCGCTGGCCCGCGTCGGCCGCCAGTTGGTCGACGTGCATTTGCTGCGAGCGGAGACTGCCGGCATCGCACCGATGGCAAATGTCGCGGCCCGCGATCAACCGAACGTCGAATTCCGCGTCGGCGGCTACGAAGTGCTCCACAAGTGGCTGCAGCCCAAACATCGAAGCACGAGCGATCCGCAATACGCGCAGATCGTCGCGGCCATCGCCCAAACGCAGCGGCTGATGGCCCAGATCGACCACATCATCGGCGAGCACGGCGGCTATCCCGGGGCGTTCGCCGCTCCAGGAAGTTCCGCCGAGCCTACGCCGGTTTGACGTCGGCAGTCGTCCAGACACCGTCGACCAGCCGCCACGTGCTTCCCGTGGGATTCTTGTCGGCCACGAGCGGCGGCAGCCGGCCGGCCCGCACGCCGTCGTAACACTGCAACATGCCGAACCGCCGGAGCGACGCGGGAATGCCGACTGCCGTAAATCCGGGATGCCCGGTCGCCGGATACGGCCCGCCGTGGTTCATCGCGGGACTGACGGCAACGCCCGTCGGCATCTTGTCGTTGAGGAGCCGGCCCACTTTGCTCCGCAGAGCCGGCGCGATTTTTGCGTAGGCCGCTTCGTCCGCGGTCCCCGTGTGCGAGTAAATGCAGCCGGTGAGGTTCCCCTCCAGATGCTGAATGACGCGAGTTGCCTCGGCCAGATCGTCGCACACGACGAG
>JALORD010000065.1 GCA_025459145.1 Pirellulaceae bacterium
TCGCTCCTCGCCCCTGACTTCTCGCGCCTCCGCCGACCGTCTGCTCCGCCAATCCAGACGCTTCGACTAGACTAGTGCCGATGGATGCACCTTCCTCGAATCGCTCTCCACCTTGGTTTTGGTCGCTCTGGGCTCAGTGGCTCTGGCTTAGCGCCCCCGCGCTCGTCCTGGCGGCGGTCTGGCGATTCGCGCCGCCGGGGACGCGGCGGGTGCTCGTCAATTCGCTTTGGCTGGCGCTGGCGTCGTGCGCAATTGCCGTGCCAGTGGGCATCGTCTTAGCCGATCTGGTGGTGCGGTATCGCCTGCCGCTGGCGGGCGTGGCACGCGCGATACTGGTGCTGCTGGTGTTCCTGCCCCTCTATGTGCAAGTGTCGGGCTGGGATGCGGCACTGGGGAAGCTCGGCTGGATCACGCTCGTGACCGGTTCGGCCGGAGAGCCCTGGCTCGCCGGAATGCGGGGGGCGATCTTTGTCCATGCCATCGCGGGGATTCCTTGGGTCGCGCTGATCGTGGGAATCGGCCTCGCGCAGGTCGATCGTCAACAGATCGAGGCGGCCTTGCTCGAAGGTGGTTCGCTGCTGGCCCAGTGGCGGATCGTCCTGCCGGCGGTCGCTCCGCTGGTGCTGGCGGCAGGGCTGTGGGTAGCCGTGCTGACCGCCACGGACATGACCGTGACGAACATCTACCTCGTCGATCCGCAGGAGATGACGTTCACCGAGCAGTTCTACATGAACTACTCGACGGCGGCCGATGCCCAAGAAGCGGTCCTCGGCGTCCTGCCGGGACTGGGCGGGCTGGTCGCGCTGATTCTGGTGGCGCTCGTGATCCTGTCCGAGTGGGCTCGCCACACCCGGCGAGCGGCCGGCGGCGGAGCGGGGCTCGTCTTTGATGTCGGCCGGTGGCGGCCGGTGCTGCTCGGAATCTTGGGGCTCGCGATTCTCGTGCTGCTCGGGGTGCCGCTGGCGAGCCTGGTGACGAAAGCCGGTTTCGTCGTCGAACTAGTCGAGGGCCAGCGCGTTCGCGGCTGGTCGCTGGTCAAGTTCCTGGAAGTGCTCGGCCAGACGCCCGGCAAGTTCGGCGAAGAGTTCGTCTGGACGCTCGAAATCGGCCTCGCCGCGGCGACGCTGGCGACGATCTGCGGCGTGCTCTTGGCCTGGCCGGCGCGGCGCGGCGGCTGGCGAGCCGGTCCGGCGATTCTCGTGGCAGCGCTCGCCCTCGCGATTCCCGGACCGCTCATTGGCGTCTGGCTGATTGATCTTCTGAACCGACCCTCGCCGCTCTTCATCTACCTCTACGACCGGACGATCCTCGCGCCGGCGCTGGCCCAGAGTGTGCGGGCTTTGCCAGTCGCGATTCTGATTGCCTGGCACGCCTTTGCGACGATTTCCGACCAGCAGCTCGCCGCGGCGGCTCTCGACGGCGCGGGAAGCGTGCGGCGGTTCTGGCTCCTGGGACTTGGCCAGCGGCGCGGGGCACTCGCCGCGGCCTGGCTGGCGGCGCTCGCCGTGGCGACGGGAGACCTCGCCTGGTCGCTGCTGGTCTTGCCGCCGGGAGTCGACACGATCCAGCGGCGGGTCTTTGGGCTGGTCCACTTTGGCGTCGAGGAGCAAGTCGCCGGAATCGCCCTTCTGGTCACGCCGGCGTACGCCCTGCTGGCGGCTGCGATCGTGTGGCTGCTCAACGGACGGGCGGCCGGGACAGCTCGACGTCGAATTGAACTTTCGAAGGACTGCAAGTGACTAAGCGCTTGCGGGTTCCCCTCACCCCGGCCCTCTCCCAGGGGGAGAGGGAGACGATGGCGACGTGCCGAAACCGCCAAAAGTACGTTGCCCGGCAAGGGTTTATGACCGATAATCTCCAGTAGGAAGCGGGGCAGTTCCCTCGTTCGCACGCGCAGGCAGGACGAGAACGCCCGACGACCCACCTCTGGGAGGATGCAAGATGTCGCCAGCCCCATCTCAAAGCCAAGCCCTGTCACGCCGCCGGGCTCTCTCAATATTGGGAGCAGGCATCGGCGGTCTGGCCCTCTCGCAGGCCGCGCCCCAGCGGGCCGAGGCGGCCAAGAACGATCCGGCTGTCGACGCCGCGATCGACAAGGGATTGGCCTGGGTCGCCAAGACCCAGTCGAGCCAAGGTCACTGGACAGCCGGGGGCTATCCGACGGCGATGACGGCTCTGGCCGGAACCGCGCTGATCGCCAGCGGCTCGACAACGATCCAGGGCCCCTACAGCAAGCAGATTCGCAAGTCGGTCGACTATCTGACGATGAACAAGCTGCGTCAGAACGGCCTGATCGGCGACCCGGCCAGCGACAATCGCTACACCTATGGCCACGGCTTTTCGATGCTGTTCCTCTCGCAGGTCCTCGGCGAGGAAGAAGACGAAGAGCGCCGCGAAGAGCTGATCGAAGCCCTGACCAAGGCGTGCGAATTCAGCGGCAAGGCTCAGACGCCGGCCGGCGGCTGGGGCTACGTCAGCGCGAAGGACGGCAACAATTTTGACGAAGGCTCGACCACGATCACGCAGGTGCAGGGACTCCGCGGCTGTCGCAATGCGGGGATTCAGGTACCGGGCGAAGTGATCGACAAGGCGAAGGAATACATCTACTTTTGCAAGAATCCGGACGGCGGGATTTCGTACAGCTCGAAGAACCGCGGCAGTTCGCGTCCGGCGATCACCGCCGCCGCTCTGGCCGCGCTCTATAACGCCGGCGACTACGAGAGCAAACACGTCCCCGAGATGCTCGAGTTCTGCAAAAAGAACCTGCACAACCTGAGCGAGGGTTCGAACTCATTCGGCCACTGGCACTACACCTTCCTCTATTACGCGCAGGTCGTGTATCGGCAGGGGAAGAAAGAGTGGGAGCCGTTCCGCGACAAGCTGTACGCGAAGATCGTCAAAGAGATCGATGAGGATCTGCTCCCTATCGCGGGGTTGACGCGTGGACTGACAGGTTGCGCCGCTATCGCGGCTCAATCATACGACCGAAGCTTGCCAGAATTGCGTGGGGCACGGCGGGACAGCAATGGATTGGCTATCGGCGAATGGAGTGCCGCCGGAGTTTTGCGATCGCGCCCGCCGCCGAGTTACAATTTTCCGCATGGCCATCGTCATTCCCTGCCACCGTTGCGGGCATCGGCTGTCGGCTCCCGATGAATTTGCGGGTCGACAGGGGGCCTGCCCGAAGTGCGGAGCCTTGATGTCGATTCCTGGGGCTCAGAACTACGCCCCGGCCGGTGTCGCTCCTGAAGGTGGCGGCGCAGCAGGCGCCGACCAGTGGTACGTCACGTTTCCCGACGGGCGGACGCTCGGCCCGGCCACACGCGAACAGTTCGAAACGGCCGCCGCCCGCGGGGCATTTCCACCCGAGGCGCTGGTGCGGCGCGGCGACTGGCCGCACCCGATCGCCTATGGAGCGCTCATTGCGCCGGCAGAGCCCGGTGCGGGCCTGAATCCCTACGGCACGTACGGCCAGCAGATGGCCCGCAATCCGCTGGGAACGATTTTCTTCGGACCGCAGATGCCCGCCTATCAGGCCAGCCGCGATCCGGCGGTCTGGGCCGAGCGCAAACGGCTCTTCCGCTACTGGCTGTATCTCCTGGCGGCGACAGTCGGGCTCGCCACGCTGGGACCTTTGCTGGCGGGGCTCGTCCTACTCGATCCTGTCAAAGGACTGAGCGGCCTGGTGATCGGAATCTTCTGGCTGGCGTGGCCAGGCATCTTCATTGCGGTCGGGTTGATTCTCTATAGCGGCGCCCTGTTTGAATGGAGTTGGTTTTTCAACTCCCGCCGACTGCGGGGCGTCCGCTCGTGGTGGGGCGACCAGGGCGCCCGGGGGCTGTACCTCTGGATGGGCGGCCTGATGGTCGGCGGCGGATCGGGAGTGGCAATGATCGGCAGCCTGTTTGTGATCGGCGCGACGTTCGTGGCGGCCATGCAGCCCCAGCCGGGGCAGGGCGCGGCCGCTGGCAACGGAGCGGTCGCGGGGAATGCTGTCGGCGCTAACGTCGCCGGCGGGGCCAATGCGGCGGCGGCGCCCGAGGTTCCCCGGGTAGTGCGGGTGGCCGAGAACGCGGTGGAGAATGCCCGCGCCGATTTGGAGCCCGTCGCGCGCGAGCTGAAATCGCTCGCCGACGCTTCCCAGGAACTGGCCCGGCGGATTGCGGCCGAGCCCAGCGTGCTGGCGCATCGCGAGGAGGCGAACAATCTTCACTTTCGGGCACAGGCGCTGGCCGCGAACTATCGCCAGCGGCGCGACCGCTGGTCGGCCGCCGTGGCGGAGCTCGATCAGGTCGCGACGCGGGCGGGAGCTGCGAGCGATGTGCTCGCCGCCAATCAGTCCTTGCCGGCAGATCTCGCTTTTGACCTCGAATCGCTCGAGGCCCGACTCGAGAAGCAATTCCCGATTAACGAGATTCGCAATCTCGAACGAGACGCCCGCAATCGGCAGCAGACTTTTGCCGCCACGCTCGAATCGGCTGAGCGGCAACGATTCAACGGCAAGATCTACTCGTCGTTCGGCAATCCGAAACAGACGCACAATGGACCCTATCGCGAGGTCCTTCCCAAGCTGGCGGCGCACGCCGACGAAAGCCGCCAGCCGCTGGTTGCATTCGAGACTGAGTGGGGCTACCACAGCCCCTACCTCGATTCGCCCACTGCGGCTGAATTGTTAGCCGCGGCGCTGGCGCGAACCGGCGAGTGACGAATTGCAGCCAAAGCGCACAGGCCTCGGTTAGCGTCCCCCCTGCCACTGCCGGGCGAAGGCCTCGGCCTGGGCCCGATTGGGAAAGACGCGGAGCGTCGATTGCGCGCGGCTCCGCTGGTTCTCGTCGAGCTTGTCGAGCATTTCGCCGAGCCATTTCTCGGCGAGCGCCGGCGAGTGGAACGTGCTCGCGGTGCGCTGCGGTCGGCGGGCGTCGCCGCTGGTGAGCATGGCGACGACGTGCGGCGCTCCGGCGAACGGATCAGAGTAAGGCAGCTTTTTCAGGTGCAGAACCAGCCGCCGCTCCTGGTCGACAAGGTCGCTGCCAAAGTGCTCTTCGAACAGTGTCATGTTCGACCGCACGAAGGGCGCCCCGCTGTCGGGAGCGCCGCTGAGCGGACCGATCTGGGCGACTTCGCGGAGGTAGGCCGCGAACTCGACCCGCTTGGTCTTGGCCAGATGGTGCACGAGCGACCAGGCCGCGGCATAGCCGGTCGATGACAGGCGGGCCGCCATCACCGTCTGTTCGATCATTGCCCCGTCGAACGTTTCACTGGCCCGGCTCTTGATGTACTGCTCCAGCTCGAACATCCGCAGGTCGTTGACCTGGCCGGCTCCTTTCCACATCAGGTTTTTGCCGGTGCTGGTCGGGGCGAGGTACTCGGCGAGTCCTTCGGCCAGCCACATCGGCCAGACGGAGAGCCGCTGCTGCACGCCAATGTTGTGCAGGATCTGATGCACCCCTTCGTGGGCGATCGTCGACAGCGATTGGCCGATCGCCAGATCCGGCCGCCCGCGGGCCAGCCGCGACTCCTCGTACATCACGACCCGATTCGAAAGCGTGTGGTAATACGCCACCACGCCCGGCGGCATCCGCTGGTGCTTTTGAAACTCGTCCTCGGTGCGAAACATCAGCACGACGAGCGGCACTTCGGGAGCGTGGACCGACAGCCGTTGGTTCTCGGCAAACGCCTTGACGCCCCGGTTGTCGGACAGCATCGACTCCAGGATCCGGCTGGTGGCGGTCGCGAACGGTTCGCTCGTGTTGTAGACGTAGATGTACGGCGTGGCGGCGGCGGCTTTCAGCTTGAAGCCGGGAAACTCCTCGGCCAGGCGGGCCAACATCGCCTCCTTGCCGAGCGGTTCAAACGGCCGGTCGCTTTCGGCAAAGCGTCCCGCGGCCCGCGCGACGAGCTGCCCGTCGGGGAGCATCACCACTGCTCCCTCGCCCACCCGCACATGCACCCGGCCGATTGTCGGCTTCCCATCATTATCCGCGGTCGACACGGTCGCCCGCTCACCGGGAAGGACGTTTCCTGCGGGTAAATCGATCCCATAGGGACGCGGATCGACGGTGCGGACGGGCTCATCGGCGGCCCCTCCCCGCACGCCGCCGAGCGTCGCCGCCAGCAGCAGAGCGACGGGCAACAGCCGGAGCGAAGGGACGCGCACGAAAATGGAAGGAGAGAAGAGCATCGCCGGAAATCGTAGACGCGCCCCGGGAATGGGGAAAGGATTGGAGAGCCAGCCGCGGCACTTTGGGCTAGAAACCAACCCTGTAATGCGGGGGCGGGTGACGCACCGAAACGGGCTCCTCAATTTGCTCCCGGCGGCTGGCCCGCTCGGCTCGGTTCAAGACGAATATGAAAAGTCGTAGCTGAAGTTGCAATTTGCTCGCAACAAGGGTAGCTTATTGGTTCGCTTGGGGCGGTTCATCGTCCATTCTATCGGCCGTGCGGGGCTTATTTCTCTCTTGGTTCCGTCGCGGTGATATTTGGCCAAGGCTGTGGGTAATGCGTCCAATCGGACGCGTAATCATTCTCTTCTTCTCTTGTTGCAGGGGCTCCGTTATGCGATCGGTCCGGAGAAATGGCAGTGCGGGCTTTACGCTCGTTGAGCTGCTCGTCGTGATTGCCATCATTGGCGTGCTGGTAGCGTTACTCCTGCCTGCGGTGCAGGCCGCGCGCGAATCAGCTCGCCGCAGTTCGTGCCAGAACAACATCAAGCAGCTCGCGCTCGGGATGCACAACTATCACGACACGATGAACCTGCTGCCGTTCTGCTACTTGGGTCCGGCACCGAGCACGTACAACGCTACGAACTTCGGCAAAAGCTGGATCACGATGACGCTCCCGTACATCGAACAAAAGCCGCTCTACGACCAAATCGACTGGAGGGCTGACCTGAACGCAACTGCTCCTGATGGAACCGCCAATCGCAACATCGTGGTGGCCGGCACTCCGATCAAGACGCTCCTCTGCCCGTCGGACGGCAACAACGGCCAGGGTAAAATGGCGGGCCGGGCCAATGTCGGCGGCACCTGGGGCGTGAACAACTATAAGGCGAACTGCGGGGCCAACTGGGCCTGGTCCAGCTCGCGAGGCAATTTCATCACTCCCACCGGCCAAACGCCGCCCGACGAAAGCGTCCTCGCGCCCCCCCTGCCCAACAACAACAATGGCCTGGATGGCGGCAATGGGATCATCTGCCGCAATGGCGGAAATCGCCAGGATGCGATGAAGGGCTTCCCGTTCATTACCGACGGACTCTCCAATACGTTCGCAATCGGCGAAGCGGTGCCCGCGTGGTGCACACACACTTGGTGGTGGTGGTTCAACGGCACAACCGCGACCTGCGCCATTCCGCTCAATTACAAGCCGCCGACCGTGCTGGCTCGGACCGAGACGATGGAGCAGATCGCGGGCGACTGGCCGATCAACTACTCGTTCATGAGCCGCCATCCAGGAGGCGGACAGTTCGCCATGTGCGATGGCTCGGTCCGGTTCATCCCCGAAAACATCGACCTGCTTACGTACCGCCGTCTGGCGACCGCCGGCGGGGGCATTCCCGTACAGTTGCCCAATTAGTGGTCGGCTCGCTCCGCGAGCGGCAGCTGAGTATTCGGCAAGCCGATCGCTTTGCGGTTCAAGTTGTGCGACCGGGCCCACGACAGCCGTGGGCCCTCGTCGCCATTCGGCACATCGCAGCGGCAATACCGCTGTCGCATTGTTCAGGCAGCGGCTTGGGCGGTTGTTAATCCTCGCCGGGATAGGATTCCAAGTCCCGGCTAAAGAATACAGATCCGAACAAAAGGTCTTTACCACCAAGGATTCAGTTACCATGAGCGGTTCGTTGCGTTGGATGGCGATCGCAGCGGCGGGCCTCGTGGCCGTCGCTGGCTGCGGCGGCACAGGGACGGCCACGGCCAAAGTCAATGGCAAGGTGACGGTGGCGGGACAGCCGATGGAGGGAATCACGGTCACGTTTTATCCCACCGGCGGCGGTCGGCCGGCTGTGGGAATCACGGATTCGTCGGGCGCGTTCACGCTGTCGACGCTCGCGTCGGGGGACGGCGCCGTTCCCGGTTCGCATCAGGTAACGTTCACGAAGGTCGAATCGAGCGAGCCTCCGCCCAGCGACGCCCCGCCGATGCAGAATGTGCCCCAGCCGTTCAACGCGAAGTATTCCGCGGCGCAATCGTCCGGCATCACGGCCGAAGTCGCCACCGGGAAGACGAACGAGTTCACCTGGGATCTCGAGAAATAGCGATGGCGGCCGAGCGTGTCGTCGCGCATCGCCCCTGAAGCGGACCCATGAAGCGAAATCGACGCCCGCGCTCGCTGCCCCGCAAGACGCAGCCAGCGCCGGGCGGAGTTCCCGCTCCACGCGTGTCAGCGAAGGTCAGGTGGTTCGCGATTGGACTGAGCCTTTTGCTGGCCGGGACGGCGCTGGCCGTCAGTTTCTGGTGGATGCTTGGTGGGAACGGCATCGGTCCGGACAGCGCGAGTCCCCCGGCCCTCTCGGAGCGGGCGTTGACGCCCATCGCAGCTCCCCAGCTCGTGCTTCCCGATAGCCGGTACCTCAATACCGCTTCCGCGGCGCAGTATGTCGGCACGGCGCGCTGCAGCCAGTGCCACGCCGATCAGCATGCGACTTTCCTCGCCAGCGCCCACAGCCGTTCGATGTGCCGCGTCGATCCGGCGAGCGAGCCGCCGGATGGCGTCTACGACCATGCGGCCTCGGGACGGCGGTATCGATCGAAGCGCAACGAGGACGGCCTCTACCATCAGGAGGCGCTCCTCGGCCCGGCAGGCCAGGAATTGCCGCTGGCCGACGAGCGGCTGGCGTACCTCGTCGGTTCAGGCCGCTTCTCGCGGACCTATCTGGTCGAGGATGACGGCTTCTTTGTGGAATCGCCGCTGACGTGGTACGCCTCGCTCAACGCCTGGGCCATGTCCCCGGGATACGATCATCCGCATCATCAGTCGTTCCACCGCACGATCACGCAGGACTGCCTCTTTTGCCACGCCGGCCAAAGCGAGCCGCTCGCCGGTAGCGATCGCCTGCGAATCCGCGAAACGGCGATCAGTTGCGAGCGGTGCCACGGTCCGGGCTCGCTGCATGTGGCCCACTGGGAGTCGCCCGGGAACAAGCCGACAGGCGCCGAGGACCTGACGATTGTCCATCCGGGCCGTCTGCCGCGCGAACTGTCCGAGGCAATTTGCCAGCAGTGTCACCTGAATGGCGAGGCGCAGGTGGCGGTGCGTGGCCGGTCGGCGGCCGACTTTCGGCCCGGCCGGCTGTGGCAGGACTTCGTCATCGACTTTGTCGACGCTCCGGCCAAGAGTGCCCACACGTCCGGATCGGAGCCCGGGGGGATGACCGTCGTCGGCCACGTGGCGCAGCTCCACCAGAGTCGCTGCTACCTGGCGAGCGACACGCTCACATGTACGACGTGCCACAATCCGCATGAGGCAGACGCGTCGCCCTCGCCCGCCACCCGCCTGGCCCGCAATCGCCAGGCGTGCCTCGCGTGTCATGCCGATGGGGCATGCGGCATCGCGGCGGCCGAGCGGATCGCGGCGAACGACAACGACTGTGCCGCCTGTCACATGCCGCAGTCGCCGACCGACATTCCCCACATCGCGTTCACGCATCACCGAATCGGCATTCACCCGCCGCCGCGCAAACGTCCGGCGAGGGCACTAACCGACCCGCCGGCCGAGGCAGCCGCCTTCACGCCGCTGGTGCCAGCGCTTCCCGTCGATCACCTGCCCGAGTTCGAGCGCCAGCGAGCCGCGGTGCTCGCCAACCTGCGGTACTACGAGCAGCACGCGATCGAGCCAGCAGCATCAGAGTATCTGCACGAGGCAGCCCGGCTGGCGGACGATTTGTTGCGGCGATACGAACCGGATGCCAATCTGGCCGCGGCCCAGGCGGAACTGGCCGCCGCCGCAGGACAGATTGCGGCCGCACGCGAGTCGGCCCAGCGGGTGCTTGCCGACCACGCCGACCCGGCCGCAAGGACCGCGGCACGCCGCGTCCTGGCGACGACGGCCATGCAAACACAGCGGCCGTCCGAAGCAATTCCGCACCTCCGCGAATTGACCAGGGCCCATCGCGATCCGCGCGACTGGCTGCTCCTGGGCGCTGCGGAAGAGCGAACCGGCAACCCTTCCGGCGCCATCGCGGCTTTCGAGCGAGTCCTGGAAATCGATCCGGCGCAGCCCGAGACCTATGACCTCCTGGCCCCGCTCTATGAAGCGGAGGGAAGCCGTGATCGCGCCGCATGGTGCCGGCAGCAAGCGGCGCAGATTCGGGCGTTGACTCGTCGGTGAAAGCCCGCAGGGGCTGAAAGATTTGCGGGTGTCAGCCTCCGCGCCGTTACAAAACCATTCCGCAGCCAAATCGTCCTATCGATGAGTTCGGTTGCAACGATGAAACGCGAGACCTCCCAGTGCCAAACCCTGTGTTAAGCCAACGGAGACGGACCTTATGCCTGTCAACGGCCCGTGCGGGCCTACTCGGAGTGCTCCTATTGCTGGCGGCTAGTAGCGTCTTCGGTGCCGAACCGCCGCGCGTGGTTGCCACGGCAGATTGGTCGAAGCCAGTGACCGATACGCGGGGCCGGGCCGTCCGCGGCCGGCTGGTCCTGTGTGCTCAGCAGTTCGATGCGACGCGACAGGAGTTCAGCCTCTGCATCGAATTGGCCGACGTGAGCGAGGCCGTCCATCAGGAGCCGGCACTCCTATTCTGCGAACTGGGGAAGCACGACTTTCGCCCCGAGTACAAGCCGGGCCTGCATTGCGAGCTGCGCGATGCACGGGGCAAGCCGGTCGAGACGCAGCCCTCCGCTTTCAGCGGCGCGGTTCCGCGGTCGACCTGGGTATCGCTGCCGCACCAGAGCACGATTCGGCTGCGGCAAAGTCCCTACGGCATCCATCGCCCCGGAGCGAAGGCAATCTGCCCAATGCTGGGCCAGTATTGGGTGATCGCCGACGATGATCCCGAGCCCTATTTCCTCTCGGGAACTTTCACGATCGACCCAACGGAGGATCAAGTGAAAGCCGCCGAGCTGAAGCCCGGCCAGGAGTGGGAAATCTGGCGCGGCACGCTCCAGCTGCCGCCGCTGGAGATATTGAGTCCTCAAGCGGCCAAAGCGCGTAGCTGATCCCGCCAGCGCCCGATCTACTCCACCGTCAGCTTGCGGCGGTACACCTTGCTGCCGTGGGCGATGTACAGTGTGCTGTGGTCCGGGCCTCCCAGGACGCAGGTCACCAGCGGCTGGTCTTTGTCGGGCTTGGGCAGCACGCCGCAAGGCCGCCCGGTTGGATCGAAAACCTGTACGCCCAGTTCGCTCGTGATGTAGTAGCGGCCTTTCTTATCGACCGACATCCCGTCGCCGCGCGACGTAGCGACGTACGGCGGCGGTTCGTTGAACTTGAACTCCCCGGCCTGATCGATGGCCAGCCGCAGCGGCATGGTCGGCGTTTTGGCATCGAGCGAGCCGTCCGGATTCACACGGAACATCCAGGCCGCCTCGCCGCGGTAGTCGGACACGGCGAGCGTTCCGCCGTCGTTCGACAGCGCGATGCCGTTTGGCGCGGTGATCCCCGTATCGACCGGCGTCGCCTTGCCGGTGGCCGGATCGATCCGCGTTACCTGCTGGGCCTTTGTCTCGGTGATGAAAATCTGCCCGTCGGCGGTCACGGCCAGATCGTTCGGTGTGACCCCTTCGGCGACAACCTTCACGGCACCCGACTGCGGGTCGAGCGAGATCACGCGGTTTTGAGCGCCCTGACAGCCGTAGAGCAGGCCGCCCGGCCCGAACTCCAGGCCGCTCACCGAGAGCTTGGCGATTTCCGTTGGCATGCCGCCCGCCGCATTGATGCGATACACGGCCGGCGCTCGCATGTCCGAGAAGTAGACGTTCCCCTCGGCATCGGCACACAGGGCGTCGGCAAAGCCGAGGTTCTCGGCCGCGACTTCCCACCCCTGGCCGGGCACGAGCAGATTCAGCAGCGTCAGGTCGCCGGCCAAATCGTCCTTGGTGTTGATCTGCGGGGTGTGCGGCTCCTTGCGCCAGAGCCACTTCATCGCTTCAGGAAAGTGCTTACTGCCGAAATCGGCGTTGTGGGCGTAACCTTCCGCCGAGTCGAACCGCACGTCGTACCCCATGTACGCCAGGGCCGAGGCCATCTGCTGATTGGCCCACCACCAGCTGCCAAACGCGTTGTCGACGTCGCCGCTCGTATCGGCCATGTAGACGCGGATCGGCTTGGGCTCGGTCTTCCGCACCAGCGACGGAAAGACGTTGCCGCCGCGGAGGTTCGTAAAGCTGCCGACGCTCGAATACACCTTGCCGAACGAATCGGGCCGTTCCCAGGCGGCGTTGAACGCACAGATTGCGCCGGAACTCGATCCACCGATCGCCCGCAGCGCCGGATCGCTCGAAATCCGATACTTCTTCTCCACCTCGGGCAGAATCTCTTCGAGCAAGAAGCGGACGTACGCATTGCCCAGGCTGTCGTATTCAAAGCTCCGGTTCGAGGCGCGGTTATCGCGCATCGGCCGCGATTTGTCGTGTCCCGGATTGATGAACACAGCAATCGTCGGCGGCATCTCGCCGCGGGCGATCAGGTTGTCGAATACCGTCGGCACTCGCCAGCGGCGCTTCACATCGCGCATCCCTTCGCCATCCTGAAAGACCATCACAGCCGCCGGTTGATCCTCGCGGTATTGCGCCGGCACATAGATCGACCAATTGCGGATCGTGCCGGGAAAATTCTTCGATTCCCACGGCGGCATCTGCTCGACTTTCCCCTGCGGCACGCCTTCCTGCACGACGGCATCGGGATGCGGCATCCACTCGGGCTTGGTCTCGACGACCGGAAGATCGCTCGACTCGGAGTTCTCGTCCCACAGCCAGCGGAGGGCACTCGGCAACTGTTCGCCGCCGAACTTGCCGCTATGGCCGCCTTCGGTCATCACGAGCTTATAGTGATAACCTGCG
Source organism: Pirellulaceae bacterium (assembly GCA_025459145.1). Classification (GTDB taxonomy): domain Bacteria; phylum Planctomycetota; class Planctomycetia; order Pirellulales; family Pirellulaceae; genus CAYLLN01. The sequence goes on from JALORD010000065.1 coordinate 12,999, forward strand.
AACTGCAGGGCCGCCGCCAGATCCTGATTGCCAAGCGGCCAATTGCCGTGCAGGTTGTTGAGGTCGTCCTTCCCTTCCTGCAGATAGACCTTGATCGGCTTGGGACTGGCCTTCGTCTTGCGTACCAGGCCCGGATAGGCCCAGCCGCCGCGAATGTTCGTGTAGCTGCCGATGTGGCTCAGCACCTTGCCAAACTGGTCGGGCCGCTCCCAGGCGACCGTAAACGCGCAAATGCCGCCGGACGAAATGCCGCACACCGCACGGTCCTGCGGATCTTTGGAGACATTGAGCCCCTTCAGCGCCACCGGCAGAAACTCGTCGATCAGGAACCGGGCGTACCGATCGCCAAGCGAATCGTACTCGAACGACCGGTTGCTCCGCTCCTTCGCGCCGGGCCTGGTCGCGGGGATCGTCCCCGGATTGACGAACACGGCGATCGTCGGCGGGATCGCTCCCTGGTGGATCAGGTTGTCGAGGACGATCGGCGTGCGAAACGCGCCGTCGGCTTTGGCGTAGCCGACTCCGTCCATGAAGACCATCAGCTTCGCGGGCTGATCCGGCTGGTACTGGGCCGGCACATAAACGCTGTACTGCCGCCGCGTCCCCGGAAAAATCTCGCTCGCCGAAAACTCGCCGCTGGTGATCTTTCCCTGCGGCACGCCCTCTTGCGCGGTGCGATCGGCCTGCGCTGTGTTGTCTTGCCCCAGGGCTGTAAGCGACGCGCCAACCAGCAGCAACGGCAGCAGCGACAACCAAGGTGCGAACGATCTCATGACGAGTACCCGCGAAGGAAGGAGAGGGAGAGGTCCGGAGCGCGACTTGCCAGGTCGTTGAAACCAGGCGGCCTGCCACGATGGTAAACAACCGCGGCGCTCAAAATCTACGGGGCGGAGGCAAACAGCGCAAGGCTCGTAGCGGGCCAAGAATGGCCGGCGGTCGCGCGCGGCGCCTGGAAGCCGCCGCTACGGGCGATTGCGATTGCCCTACGCTTCCGACTCGGGCCGCGGCACAAACAGCTTGGGCTGCGGCGGAGCGGGGATGGGGCGGAGTTCCGGAGCCTGAGGGCTGGGCGATGGCAACTCGGCGGTATCGGGCTCAACGCCCGAGTCTGAGCCCGGCATCGGCTGCGCGAATGACTTCGGACCCAAGACCGATTCGCCCACAGGGGGCATCCCATGCAGCGAGTTGAGCGGCAGGAGGGGCAAGTACGTCGGCTGCGGCTGAAAGACGGGCCGCGTCGGCACCGGGTGAAATTTGGGGACCGGGATCAATTGTCCCGGCGGCGTTCCCGGACCATCCTCGAGCCAGGGGCGGCGATGCCCGCGGTCGTGTCCGGCCAGGAGCGGTTCGCGCTCGCAGCGTCCGCCGCCAGTCCGGCAGCCAGCACACAGGCCGCACCCGGCCGAAACAGCTCCAGCAGCAGCCACAGCCGTGGCCTGTTCATAGCGGCCGGAGATCGGTGGCAGACAGCATCCCTCTGCCAGTAGCGCTAGCGCCGTCACGGTGATGCAAGCTGCGCGTTTCAAGGATCCTTCCTCCGGGCGGTCGATAGACCGTTATCGTCGAGCCCGGCCGCAGACTTTAGCTCTCCAGCCCCGATTGCCCCGGCAGCAAACTCGCCGCAGGCCCACTGGCCGCACCTGGGGCAGCTTCCTTCTTCACCACAAATCCCAGGAGCTGCAGCAGCAGAAACACGCCGAGCGGCATCAGCACGTACAGCGGCCAGGCCCGCCAGAACCCCATCTCGCGCAAGGGGAGCTGAAGCCCTTCGACCATCGCCACCACAAACAACATCACCAGCGTGGCCGACAGGAGCAGACAGCCGCCCATCGCCATTACCCCTTTGAACGACTCTTCCTCGGTGTGCTGCTCATTGAACAGTTCGATCGTTCGTCCGCGAGCCAGACTCCGGTCGACCGCCTCGGTCACTTCCTGATCGCGGCACGCGGCCAGCCACGCGCCATCGCCCGCCGCCTCGCCACTCGGCCGCGGATCGAGGATTCGCTGCGCCAGGTCGGCCAGGACCGCCTCGGCTTCGACGTGCGGCGCATCTTGCTGTAAATCGATTTCAGCCGCCACGTTCCCCGGAAGTTCCAGCCGCCACGGTCCGGCTGCGGGCATGTGCAGCACGCACCGGCCGCGCTGGCCAACGAGGATCAGCCGCCCCCCTTCGTGATCGACCACCGGGCCGATCGACCAGCGGACGGGAGTTTCGATCTGTCCCCCGAGCGTCACGCTCAGATTCGCCAGCGGCGGCAGTGTAGTTGGCTTTGGGCCCAGCGGATCGCGGCCCGCTTCGCGCGGCGGGCCGCTAGCGCTGACCGCACGAATATCGCCGACCAGCCGGCGGACGATCGCCGCATCACGGGCCAGTTGCAAAAGCACGGAGCCGCGACTTCGCTCGCCTTGCTGCCGCTCTAGGAGAATCTGCTCGATCGGGCCCACGGGCGATGCGCCCGAGTCCATCAGCCACGTCGCCAGGCGGGCCAGAGCCGGATGATGCCGGCCCGGTGCGTAGGGAACGACGGTACCCCCCACATCGCGGCGGATCATTTCGATTTCAAAGCCGACGATCGCTTCGCACGCCGGCGCGACGACGAGCAGCGGTACCGCGGCGGCGGCCAGTTTGCGGAGCTGATCGGCCCGCCGCTCGGCGTCGTCGAAGCCGGTGACGCGGGCTTGCGAAGTGAGGCCGCGGGCCACGATCACCGCATCGGCCACGCTCCCCAGGACAAGCGTCTCCCAGTTGTCCTCAAGCCGCACTCCCGGGGCCAGAGCCGCGAGCTGGTCCAACCAGTTGCCCACATCGCAGGCGGCCACGAGCGAGTGGCCATCCAACAAAACAGCGTGGCGGACGAGGGCCAGAGCCTCTTCGTCGGCGCCAAGTAAGGCGATTCGCATACCCTCAGTTTAGGCGGCCGGGCCTTTAGCGGCCACGACCACCTCGGCTGCCGCTATCACCACCGCCGAATCCGCCCCGGCCCCCCGCGGGGAATCCCCCGCCAAAGCCGCCGCGGCCGCTCGTATCGCCACCGCCAAACCCGCCCCGGCCGCCAAATCCGCCGCCCGGGAAGCCACCGCCAAAGCCACCGGGGGCCCCGCCGCCAAATCCGCCTGGCGCTCCGCCTCCGCGCAACTGGTTGAAGAACTCCATCCGCTGCCGAGCCTGATCGAAGTCACTCTGCGACCGACCGCCGTCGCCCGAGGGCTGTGCATTGGCCGTCGAGGCGCCTGGGGCGGAAGTCCGGTTGCTAGCGGTCGCCGTGGTCGTCGTGCCGGTCTTCACCGTGGCATTCGGAATGCGGGCGGTGAGCGATCGGGCGAGCATGTCGGGGTTCACGCGATTGATGGCTCGGATGACCGTCGTGCTGTTCGGAGGAATCGCAACCATGTCGAGATTCTCGACGAACGCCTTGACCTCGTTGAATAGATGGTCAGGAGCCGACACGATGAGCGAATTGCTCTTGGCGTCGACAGCCAGCGTCATCTTCTGCTCTTCACCGCGGTTGGTTTGCGCCCCCCCGCGTCCCCCGGATCCGCCGCGTCCGCCGCGCCCGCCGCCGCGCAAGGCTTCGATGAAGTCCTGCGGCGAGGGCTGACGCTGCTGGTTGCTGCCGGCTTCGCCTTGAATCCGCCCCGCGAAGGCCGAACGGACAATCGTGGCGACGTCCTGCGCGGGCTGATTCTGGATCGCGATGAACCGCGGCGAGCGATTGACTTCGTTCGGCTCAGGGGCCTCCGGCGTATCGATCAGTTGCAAGTATTGCTCGACGAGGTCGAGATCGCGATCGGTCGCCATCACCACCAGGGCGTTGAGCCGCGGCACGGGGATCACCGTCACGGGGCCGGAGGGAGTCAGCGACAAGCCGCCGCCAAATCCGCCCATCAGACCGCCGAGCATGTCCCCCATCATCATGCTGGCCATGTCACCCATGAGCCCGCCGCCACCGCCCGTATCGGCTGTCGAGGCGGTGCTTGTTCCGCCGCTCATGAATTCCTGGAGCAGCGAGGCGGCTACGTCCGCCTTTTCGTACTTCATGTAATAGACCGTCGGCTGCTTGCCGCTGGCCCGCTGATCGAGCAGCATCTGCAGCACTTGCTCGTAGCGATTGAGCGCCTCCAGATCATCCGAACGAACCATGATGCCCGTGGGTGTCGCCGTGACGACAATCTCCGCACCGGGAACCGACTGCGGTGCGGCTGGCGACTCGGGGGCAGCAGGCGTCCCATCGGCAGTGGGGGCCTCATTGACGGCGGGAGCAGCCGCTTCCGGCTGGGCCGCGGTGTCCGACGCAGCACCTGCGGCAGCCGCTGCTGGCTGGGCCGCTGCCTCTTCGTCATCCCCGATCCCGACAAAGTAGGCCGACCTCGAGCGCGGTGCGAGTTGCGTTCGCGTTTCGGGGGCAGGCTTGGCCTGGGCCGGCGGCGTGGTTGTCTTGGGCGCAGGCGGAGTCGGGCCCGCTGGGGCGGCCTCGCCCGCAGGAGTCGTCTGCCCAGCTGGGGCGGCGCGACCGGGAATTGTCCGCGGAGTACCCAGTTCGGGCATCAGGCGCAGTAAATCTTCAATCGACTGAGGGTTGGTCGCCGGTACAGCACTACGGCCCGGATCGTACTGATTCAGGTCGGCGCCCGTCGGCGGAGCGCGGAAATCGCGCGTCGGAATCTTCGATCCGTTGAGCGATGATGGCGTCACGTAGCGAATTCGGTTGCCCTGCGGCAGGAACTGCTCGGCTTGCTCGAGCACTTCGGCAATCGACCGCTGCGAGGCCGGCAGAAAGCGAACGTTCGACTGCTGAGCTTCCTTGATTGCCTCCAGGACTCCGGGGCCCGACTCGCCCACTTTCTCGAGCCAATCGCGGACCTGGGCCAGCTTCGTCGGCGTGCCGGTGACATACAGGAGCATGTTGAGCGAATCGGAATCAACCCGCAGGCCGCCGGTCGGCGCTCCTTCGCGGGTGGGCGGTTCGCCGAACAGCTTCGTAATCGTCAGGGCTGCTTGCGACGGATCGAGCCGGCGGAGTTTATAGACGTCGACCGATTCGGAAGTGCCTTCCAATTGCTGGATCGTGGCGCGGATCGAGGCATGCTGCGTCGGCTTGGCCAGAGCAATCAGATTGCCAGTCTTCGGATCGAGCGACAGGCGAACATCGGGATTCGCCGAGAGGACCGTCTGAAGCACCTGCAGAACGATCGCCGGGTCGCTCTTGGTTGGCGTGTAGATTTCGAGTTGCGGCTGTTCGACGGGGACGAGAGTATCCGGCACCACCCCCGCGGAATTGTCAAGCTCGGCGACCAATTCCTTTACGCGATCAATGTTGGCCGCTTTGCCGCTGACAATAATTCGCCCCCCGAGATCGTCGACGGCAATCTTCAGCGTGCCATCGGGAAGCGACGTCGCGCCTTCGGGAATTCCGAGCAACTGCCGGGCAAACGCCATGAACTCCGCGGGGAGCAAGACTTGCAGCTTGATGATCTCGAGTCGTTCGTCTTTGACCTCGGGATTCTCGACCGCCTCGATCATGTTGCGAATAGCCAGCAGCTTG